>WFNQ01000081.1 GCA_015488565.1 Thiomicrorhabdus sp. | reverse complement strand
TGTTTTTTGCGGTGGTGGCATTCTATTTTTACGCCAAAGCCTTGGCCATGCCAACCTTGTGGAATGCGCTGTTGGCGGGAATTTTTTTAGGGCTGGCGTTTTTATCTAAATACTTTGCGGCCTTTATGTTGGTTGGTCTGTTTTTATATAGTCTGCTTTATGTGCGTCAGTATGGTTGGAAAGTTCTGGGGGTGATGACGGCGGTGGTGCTGTTATTTGTGGCGGAAAATGTGTATTTTAATGCCACGCATTGTTGGAACAATATTCTCTTTAATTTCTTTTCCAGAACCACGGACAGTGCTTTTGAAATAGGAAATGTCCTCTCTTATGTGCTTATGATTTTGGCGCTATTATCGCCATTAGGGGTATTTTATTGGGTGACCTCTTTTTGTGGTGTATCCCAGAAAACACAAAACATCACGTACAAAATTTTTTCCCCCCCCCTGTTTAAACAGGTGTTATTTGCCACATTGCCTTTATTGGCCATTTTGTTATTAGTGAGCTTTACCAATCCTGTTGGATTGCATTGGCCACTGTTGTCGGTAACGTTGTTGTATTTGTTATATGCACGTTTGTCGCCGGTGCAGTTACGTAAGGTACTGTTATTTAATGCATACAGCTCATTTGTTTTGGGGGTGCTGTTACTGCTTGCTTTAGCTTTTGTGAATCAGTTGATTCCAGGCAGCCAAAAACATCACGTAGCGGTGTATACCCAGCCAGAAAAAATATGCGCCCAACTGCCTGAATCGATCTTCTTTACCTTGGGTTACAGCAGTCAATCTGTTTTGTCGTATCACTGTCAAAATGATGATGTTCATGTATTCATGAGTACCTCAAAGTACGGTCGAGAAGACGATAAAAAAACCAATTTTAAGACACTGGATGGTCAAGACTTAACCCTTTTTGTCCCCCATAAAAAAGAGCTTAAAAAATTAGAACCGTTTTTTAAGCACTTAATTGTCAAGCCATTTGAGATTGAAGAGGGGGTGACCTATTATTTGGTGCAGGGGGTTGGATTTGATTATCAAACCTATCGCCAAAAAATCTTAACGGTAGTTAATGAGCAGTTTTATACCCCCCCCGACTGGTTTCCTAACGTTGCTGATATGTTTGGCGTGGAAGGCTGCGGTTTTAAAACGCGGTATGATTTTTAAAACAATGGTAACGATTTAGCGGGGTTAATAGTTAAGTCTTTAAGGGCCAGTGCTCAGGTCTGCTCTTCTTCAGGTTTAGTGATGTCAGGGGGAGTCATAAATGATTGAATGGGTTTGGGGGCGCTGTAATGGTAGCCTTGATGGTGTTGAACCCCTATTTCATTGAGCTTGTCAATAATCTCTTGTGTTTCCACAAACTCGGCAACAGTTTCTAAACTCATTAAGTTAGCAATGCTTTGCATGGCTTTGACCATTTCATATTTAATGGGGTCGGTGACGATGTCCTTAATAAAACTCCCATCAATTTTAAGTGTATTTAAAGGCAGGGCATAAAGGTACTCAAATGAGGCCATACCGGTTCCAAAGTCGTCCAATGAAAACAAACACCCTTTTTCTGATAATGTTTTAATAAATATTTGTGCTTCGGTTAAGTTTGATACGGCACTGGTTTCGGTAATTTCAAAGCAAAACTTGTGAAAGGGGAGGTGGGACTGTTCAATGATTTGTATCACTCTTTCTGCGGCATTGGCAACGGTTAAGGTGCTGCCAGACAGGTTAATGGAAATATGATCCACTCTGTCTAAAAATTCAGGTTTGGACTTTAAGTGATGGGTGACCTCATTAATCATGTAAAAGTCAATTTCAGGCATCATCTGAAAGCGTTCTAAAGTAGGAATAAATGCAAAAGGGGCCGTGATTTTGTCGCCTTCTTGTAAGCGAACAAGCGATTCGTATGCGTGTTTAGAGCCTTTTGTTGCTTGGCTTTTTATAATGGGCTGCAGGTAAACTAAAAGTTGATGCTGGGTAATGGCATGCCGAATGCGGTGCACCCAATTAATGAGTTCTTTTTCAAGCTTAAGTTCAGGGCTGTCGAGCCAGAAAATGGAAGTGGTATTGCCCCCTTTGTGTTTGGCATGATAGCAAGCGGTATCGGCAGCGGCAAATAGGGTGTGGATATTATTTTGGGGGGTGTGAAAAAGAATAGAACCGATGCTCACACCAATGGACAGTTGTTGGGATTGGTATTCAAGACGAAACTCTTGAATAAGGGCTTGTAAGGCTTGCAAGATTTTGGAAAGGGCTTTTTTATTAGTGTTACGAACAATTAAGACAAATTCATCCCCCCCGATACGGGCAATAGTCGAATGAGGTAGGGTATTGACAAAGTGTTCAATTTGTTCGGAAAGCTTGATTAACAGCTGGTCTCCAACGGGGTGACCAAACGTATCGTTAATGATTTTAAATTTGTCTAGGTCAAAATAACATAACGCGTGTATGGCTTGTGAGGCGTCGGTACGAATTAACTCTTTGAGGCGTTCGGTAATGTATAGTCGGTTGTGTAAGCCTGTCAGGTTATCGTGGTTAGCTTGAAAGTGAAGCAGCTGCTCTTGTGTGGCCTGTTTATTGAGCAGTTGTTCGATGTTTTTTACCAGTTTATTAAAGTTTTGATAAGCTTTGCCAATTTCATCTGAACGATTACTGGGCAGTCTAATGCTGTAATCTTGTTGGTTGGTGGTTTTTTGAAGGGCGGTATTTAAAATGGAGATACGTTTACTGAAAAAACGATCTAAATAGAGAGCAAACAGTAGAGTAAGGGCTAGGCCAATAGCAAAAATTTGTATTAAAAAAAGGCTTAAACTTTGAGCCGCACTTTCATAAGCGTCACGAGTAAAAAAGAGCTCAATCTCGCCTAGAGTATGGCCTAAATTTATAAGAGGGAGTTTTTTGGAAACCAAGTCCTGTTCATTGACGTTTTTTTTGTTTTGTATCGATAGTAAATTTTTATTGTTGGCATTATAAAAGTTTACTTTGGCGAGTGTTTTAAGAGCACTTAATTTATTGGAAATATCCGTGGCCGAATTAGGGGTATTAAGAAGAATCAATTGAATCGCATCTTGGGCAATCAGAGTGCTAATGGCTTCGGCTTGTGTATTGATGTTTTCGGAGATAATCTCTTTTTGCTTTTCGCTCAGTAAGTAAGCCAACCCACCATTAGTAAAAAGTAATATTGCAATTAATAATAAATTCAGCTT
>WFNQ01000080.1 GCA_015488565.1 Thiomicrorhabdus sp. | reverse complement strand
CGCGTTCTCAGCGTTGGTTTCACGGGGTTAAAACCGTGCTGTGGCTTCAGTTAATCTTAACCTTGGGGTTAGCGCCATTTTTGGTTTGGGCATTTCATAGTTTGCCCGTTTACAGTTTTATCGCCAATGTTATCGCGGTGCCTTTTATTAGCTTGTTGGGGTTGCCTTGGCTATTTCTTTCTTCGGTGATTGGGCTAATCTCGGTTGAAGCAGGGCAATGGATGATTGGCCTATTGGATATGGCTTGGCATCCATTTTGGCAGTTTTTACAATGGGTTAATCAACTGCCTTTTCATACCGTGGCATTTGCAGAACGTTCCACTCTTTGGTTATTTGCCATTTATGCCTTGCTATTTTTTGGATTGCGACTAAAAAAAACGTGGCCGCAGTTGGGTGTATTACTGCTGGTATTTATTTGGATGATGAGTCTCTCATTGAATGGGTTGAATGGGGTATCGCGTCCAGAGGCAAATCAAGCCAAACTCACGGTATTGGATGTTGGGCAAGCGCAAGCAATGGTGATCGAAACGCACAACCATGTGGTGTTGTATGATTTGGGTGGTAAGTGGGGCGACAATATGGACGGAACTAAATTGGCGATTCAGCCTTATTTGACCGCACAAGGCTGGTCAAACGTGGATTTACTGATTGTGAGCCACAGTGATATGGATCATGCAGGTGGTTTGCAACGGTTGGTTAATTACTTTTCGGTGAAGCAAGCCTTGAGTGGTCAACCTGAGGTTTTAAATAAACGGATGGCAAAGGAGAGCTTTTTTACATTATGCAAAGTGGGTCAGTCTTGGATGTTTGATGGCGTGGTCTTTGAAATACTCTCGCCTCGCCCTGACTGGATGGTGTCAGAATTAACGTCCGATAACGACCTGTCTTGTGTCTTAAAAATAACGATAGGGGGGGATAAAATTTTAATTACGGGTGATTTAAGTCACAAAGGAGAGGCCTTGTTGCTAGAAACCTATGGCGCAGAGGCACTGCAAGCCGATTTATTGATTGCAGGGCATCATGGCAGTAAATCATCAAGTTCAATGGCTTTTTTGCAAGCGGTTAAGCCCTCTCAAGTGGTGTTTTCAGCAGGGTATTTAAATCGTTTTAATTTTCCAAGTCCAGCGGTTACTGCACGAATTGAGTCGTTAAATGAGCAGAGCAAGCAGCCATTTATGCACTGGTGGAACACCGCTTGTTCAGGCGCCTTAACCTTTGAAAGCTCATCAGTGGACATAAAGGTACCATTAGAGAGTCGCAAAGTACGGCGAAAATGGTATCATCACCGCTGTTTAGAATCGCAACAAGGAGTGTTGTTTCAGTGAGTTGGCCGCATTTTTGGATGCATAAAACGTGGAAAACCCAATTATTACGCCCACTGTCCCAGCTAGTGTGTTGGGAGGCAGCACGGCGTTTAACGCGTTTTAAAAATTTCCCCCCCCCTGTCCAAAGCACCGCTACGGTAATTGTGGTGGGCAATGTGGTGGTGGGCGGGAGTGGTAAAACGCCATTTATTATCTGGCTAACTCAGCAATTGCAAGCCAAAGGCTTACGCGTGGGCATTATCAGCCGAGGCTATGGCGGAAAAGCCAAGCAGTGGCCACAATCGGTCTCGGCAGAAAGTGATCCTACACTGGTGGGGGATGAACCCGTTCTACTGGCCAAGCAGTTAGGTTGCCCCATTGTCGTATCGCCCAAGCGACCCGAGGCCATTGCGTTATTAAATGAGATGGGTACTTTAGATGTGATTATCAGTGACGATGGCTTGCAACACTACGCCATGGCGCGTGACATTGAGGTGGTATTGATTGATGCACAACGCCAATTTGGTAATGGATTCTGCTTGCCCGCTGGCCCGCTTAGAGAGTCAATTAACCGACTGAAAACTGTAGATTTTTGCATTTGGAATGGTTTAGAGGAAGAGAAGCCGTTTCCATTAAACGTTCCATCTACAGCGGCGCAGTACCGTATGCAGTTGTTGCCGGTGCGTTTGCGTCAAGTGATAAATCCGGAACAGGTCATTGAACTGAAATGCAATGAAATAGGGCAGGTGACTGAGTTTTTGGGAGAGTCAATTAATGCGATGGCCGGCATTGGCAACCCAACGCGTTTTTTTAATAGTTTGAAATTGCTGGGCTTTCAGGTTAAAGAGTACGCGTTTTCCGATCATCATGCTTTTCAATGGTCGGATTTTAAACACTTGGATTCACAAAAACGATTGCTTATGACCGAGAAAGATGCGGTAAAATGTATGGCATTCGCCAAGCAGCATCAACAAACCCACTGGTGGTATTTAGAAGTTTCCCCCCAGTGTGATGATGCCTTAATTACTCATATTTTAAAGAAGAGAAAACCCTATCATGGATCCTAAATTACTCGACATTCTTGTGTGTCCCGTGAGCAAAACTAAATTAATTTACGACAAAAAAAGCCAAGAGCTGATTTCGACCGCCGCTAATTTAGCCTACCCCGTGAGAGATGGAATTCCCATTTTACTAGAAGACGAAGCGCGAGTGTTAAGTGCTGAAGAAGTTGAGTCTTACCGTAAGCAAAAAGGTTAAAGGGTCGAAGTTTTTATGTCTTTTATTGTCATTATTCCTGCCCGTTTTGAATCCAGCCGTTTACCAGGAAAACCGTTGAAAGACATTAATGGCAAACCGATGATTGAGTGGACATGGCGACAAGCACAACGCTCTGGCGCACAACGCATCATTATTGCAACGGAATCTCAATCGGTTAAATCGGTGTGTGAAGCCTTTGGTGCGGAGGTTTGTTTAACGGGAGATCAACATCAATCGGGTACCGAGCGCATTGCCGAAGTCATTGATCTGTTAGAGTTGCAGGACAACGATATTCTTGTCAATGTACAAGGCGATGAGCCGATGTTGCCTCCTAAATTGATACACCAGGTGGCGGAAGGGTTGCAGTCCTATCCTGCGATTGCCATGGCGACACTGTGCGAACCCATTGATGATGTTGAAACGGTATTTGATCCTCATGCGGTAAAAGTGAGTCGTAATATTGATAATTTGGCCATTAATTTTAGTCGCGCTCCCTTGCCCTGGTCTCGTGATACCTTTGGCGACTCAAACACATTGCCAGACAATTGGCATTACAAGCGTCACATTGGACTGTACGCTTACCGTGCAGGCTTTGTAAAGCAATACATTGCATGGCCAGAGTGCGACTTAGAGCAAGTTGAAAAGCTTGAACAACTTCGAGTGCTTTGGCATGGTGAATCGATTTTAGTGTTGGATGCGTTGTGTGATGCGGGGGTGGGAGTCGATACACCCGAAGACCTTAAAACGGTCCGAACCCTGCTTTCTTCCGCTTCGGTTGAGTGAGTTTTTCGATTGTTAAAATATATAACGTTACTGATCTTAATGGTTTTTTTCTATTGGCTGATTAAGCAAAAGCTTAGAAACCGTAAGCTGGCTCAACAGGGCATTGTGATTGAGCAAAAAGGCTTAAGGCCGATTACCTTAATGAGCATTGTCATGTTGGTTATGTATGGCGGCTACCTCATCTATTTTGTGTTCAGCGATGCCTCCGCTTTCTAACGCAATACACATGCCTCGCGCCGTTACTTGGCTCTTTTGGCTTGCAACGCTCTTGTTGCTTGGGTTAACCTCTCTGTATGTCACCAGTTACAACGCCTATCAACCAACCGACAAAGAGTGGCTGACCAATCCTGATTTCAAAGCGGGATTTGACGGCTGGAAAATATCCAATCCCAAGAGGGTCAAGCAAGAAGCCACAGGAGAGGTCACGCTCTCACTGTCTGAACCTAAAAAATACCTTGCGCTCTATCAACGATTGAACATAGATTCACGTTTGCCTAAATACCAAGCAAAAAAAGAGGGGGAGTCTATTGAGCCTCTTTTATTGCAGTTGTCAGGGATTGCCCGTACGTTTTCGATTGGTGAAGGTGCAAAAGAGTGGCATGAAGGCCGTTTGTCATTGGTTTTTTACGATGAAAAAGGCAAACGAGTGAGTATTAACGCCATTCCTCTGCCACGTCATCATCGTGACTGGCGTGAGTACCGAAAAACATTTGAGGTGCCAAGTCATGTCGCTAGTGTGCGGGTGAACGTTAATCTCTCGAAAGTGGCTGGTACAGTACAAATCAAAGAGATTCATCTCGTGCCCGTGACTCAAAAAGCCGAGGCTCAGTTTATTAAGCTGCTTGGCTTGCTGGCGTGGGTGGTCATGATGATCTGGTTAATGTCCAGTTATGCTCGGCATTTTTGGCACCGTTCAAAAGTAGGCGTGTTACTGGTAGCGGCATTGATGGTGGGAGCGATTGTGTCAGGTGACGTTAAGTTGCAATTGATGAACCAACTGCCTGAGTTGGTCTACTCAATTACGCCCGCCTTAACGTTGGATAAGGACGTATTTGCGCATTTTTTATTCTTTTTTATTGCCGCACTGATCATGGTGGGTGGTTCTCGCCATAAAGCTTGGTGGCAGGTCGTGATAGACTTAGTTTTGCTGGGGCTGTTTATTGAATGCGCTCAGGTCTTTGTAGACGGCCGAACAGCTGATTTTATGGACTTATGGGTCGATGTGGTCGGCATTGTGGTTGGTGGTATTGTGGCGTGGTTTTGGCTATTGGTTCGTTCTTTTATTCGTCGATAGGAGGGAAAGAGAGGGCACACTCAGGGTATGCCTTTAGGTTACTTTATCGCCTGAAATTTAGGTAATTTTTTGGGAACTTCTTGAAACTCAATAACCGGAATGTCTGGTAAGCCATTTTTAAACGGCACGGGGCGTTCGCCTTGAATCAGTGGACGAAGGTAGTGCAATGCCTCAGCGGTTAAATCCATGCCATCCGCGCTAATGAAGGCATCGGGTACGGTCTTTTCTAAGTTGGCCACCTCATGGAGTGGTACGTTTTTAAACTGCCAACGGAAGGGGTGTTCACTGGTCACGGTTACAATCGGCAATACGCCGTGCAACCCTTGTTTCGCTGCTTCCACCGCCGCAATGCCAGCATCGTACGCGATTTGCCAGTCGGTTTTGGACACCAAATGGCTGGCGGAGCGTTGTAAATAATCGGGAATGGCATAGTGGCTTTTGACATTAAACGTTTCGCTGACCAGTTTAGAAATCTGGTAGCCCACACCACCCAGTTGCGTGTAATCCCGCTCGTGGGTGTGCTCAATGTTGGCAATGCTGAGATACTCTCCCTGTTGATTTAGCAACCCTTCGGACACGGCACAGACGCAATAGCCTTTTTGATTGATCAGGTGCTGTACTTTGTTTAAGAACGCCGTTTGATTAAAAGCACGTTCGGCAGGCAGTAAAATCAATGGCACATCGGGCATGACGTCTTTAATGAGTCCGGCCGCTAAGGTCAGCCAACCCGTGTTGCGTCCCATGGTCTCCATCACAAAAAAACGGGTGGAGGTGTCGTGCATAGAGAGGGTATCGAGCGTGGCTTCTAAAAAGCTACTGGCTAAATATTTGGCGGCACTGCCAAACCCCGGGCTACAGTGAGAGATAGCCAAGTCATTGTCGATGGTTTTGGCTACCCCAATGCAGTTGACGGGGTGGTTGTGTTGCCGGCAGTAGTCGCCCACTTTTTGCGCCGTAATCATTGAACCATTGCCACCGTTATAAAAAAAAGTGCCAATACGATAGGTTTTAAATATCTCTAACATGCGTGCATATTGTTCAGGATTATGCTCCAGCGGATCTAAATCAAAACGGCATGCCTTAAAAATCGCGCCTGGTTGGTATTTGATGGCGGTTAGGGGTTCGGTTGAAAGTGCGGATAAATCAATTAAACGCTCCTCTAAAATCCCCTTAATGCCATTAAATGCACCATACATCGTACCAAATTGATTTGGATTTGCTTGTACCGTTTCAATTACTGCGGCCGCGCTGGCATTAATTACGGCCGTGACGCCACCCGCTTGGGCGTAGAGCACATTGTTAATCGGGGCGTTTTCTGAAAGGGGGGGAGAAATAGTCATGTGTGCTTCCCTTGAGTAAGTACGATTTGTTTGTTCTGTATGCTTAGTGAGGCTTGACCATTTAGAATGGCTAAGATGGTTTGGCCAATTAACTGGTTACGCCAGCCTAAAAAAATAGGTTTTTCGGGGGAGGCTCCCCGCAAAATAGCAAGAAGGTCATTTTGTTGCAGTAGTGAGGGCAGGTTTAAACGGTACTCAATGGCGATTTGTTGGCTATAACCTTTGAGTAGCTGAATAATGGCTTCTTCTTGTGCCGTAGGGGGGGGGGATTTTTTTGGGGGCTGTGGCCACTGCTCAGGCGTTTGTTCAAACACGGCATCAATCAATGCAATCCACTCTTCGCCGTAACTCATAATCGAAGACGATTTGATGTGTGGCACTTTATACAGTGCCTCCACCGTTTTAGGGGGGCGCTTTGCCATATGGGTAATGACTTCGTCATTCATTACCCACTTTTTAGGCTGATTATGTGTGATCGCAAAGGTTTCTCGCCACTGCGCCAGTGTATAGGCAATCGCCAATTGTTTCGGTTTAAAGCCTTTAATGCCTTTTAATTTTGCTCCCGCCGTTTTAGGATCAATTACATACAGCGACTCATTTAAAAGGACATCGCACTCCTCTTTTACCGCATTAAGCTCTTTAGGGCTAAGCGCTTTTAGGCAGTATTCATACAGCGGGGCAAGGTAACGAACATCATCTAGAGCGTACTCTATTTGTGCTTCAGTCAGCGGGCGAGCGTGCCAGTTAGTACGGGTTTGGCTTTTGTCGATGGTAATACCAAGCGTTTCTTTAACGACCCGAGCAAAGCCGGCCATTTCGCCCAGTTTTAAAAAGAGAGTGGCGATTTGAGTATCAAAAATTGCGACGGGCATCTTATGCGCAAGTTGGTACAATACTTCAATGTCTTGGCGGGCGCAGTGAAACACTTTTAAGGTGTTTGGATCGCATAACAGGTTAATAAAAGGCGAAAGAGCCTCTTTTGGATGCGTTTGCGTACTGCTCTCTTGTATTTTAAGCGGGTCAATAATCGCCAGTTTTCCCAAACAGTCTTGAATTTGAATCAGGCTGAGATTGGGAAAGTAGGTGTCTTCTCGCACAAATTCAGTATCAATCGCAATCCAAGTAATCTCTGGATGCGTGATAAGGTGCTGGCAGTAGTCATGTAGCTGGGATTCGGTTTCGACCGATAAAAAAGTTTGTGTTGTTTGCGTCATCATAACGAGACAGTGTAAGAGAGTGATGGAATCAGAGCAAGGATAATTAAGTGAAAATGGAAAAGATTCATATTTTAGGCATTGCAGGTACGTTTATGGGCGGCATTGCTCAATTGGCGAAAGCGATGGGGGTGCAGGTAACCGGATCGGATAAAGCCATTTACCCACCTATGAGTACGCAGTTAGAGCAAGCAGGCATTACCGTTTTATTAGAGAACGATCTGACATTTTTAAACAACGCGCCCGATGCGGTGGTGATAGGCAACGCTAAAAGTCGAGGTGATGTGGCGGTTGAAGCCACTTTGAATCGATTGCAACCCTATGCTTCAGGGCCGCAATGGTTGGCCGAAAATATTTTACACGACCGTTGGGTGATTGCGGTCTCTGGGACACATGGTAAAACCACCACCGCCTCTATGGTCGCATGGATTTTAGAGCATGTTGGGTTAGAGCCGGGTTTTTTAATCGGGGGGGTTCCCAGTAACTTTGGGGTGTCGGCTCGATTGGGAAAATCCCCTTTCTTTGTGGTCGAAGCCGACGAGTATGACACCGCCTTTTTTGATAAACGTTCCAAGTTTGTTCACTACCACCCTCGTACATTGGTGATTAATAATCTTGAATTTGATCATGCCGATATTTTTGAAAATTTAGCCGCCATTCAAACTCAGTTTCATCACTGTGTAAGAACCGTTCCAAGTAATGGGTTGATTATTACCCCTAATGACGAAACCAATGTGGATGAGGTGTTGGCAAAGGGGTGCTGGACACCCATTGAAACACAGGGGGCGCAAGAGGCGGACTGGTCTTATGCGTTAACTCAAGCCGATGGCTCGGCATTTAACGTGTTGTATCAGGGCAAGCTGATTGGAGAAGTCCGCTGGTCAATGACGGGGCTACATAATGTACGAAATGCCTTAAGTGCACTGGCCGCGGCACATTATGCAGGCGTGATGTTGAGCGATGGTGTTGAATCCTTAAGTGAATTTACCGGTGTGGCGCGTAGAATGAGTTTAGTTGGGTGCGTAAAGGCGAAAGAGGGGGGGGGAGAAATTATTATTTATGATGATTTTGCCCATCATCCAACGGCCATTGCGACGACCTTAGAGGGGGCAAGAAACCAACTAAAGAGGCAGATAAAATCCAAGGAGAAGCGATTGATTGCGGTCTTTGAACCTCGTTCCAATACCATGCGAATGGGCATTCATCAAAATACGCTCCCTGCCGCATTTAAAGAGGCTGATGCAGTCTATGCTTTTATTGACCCTGAATGGAATTGGCAGCTCGATGCCGAGTTATTTACGCAACCTCTCACCGTGGCTTCGAGCCATCAACAACTATTAGAGCAGCTTAGTACGGATTTGCAAGCAGGTGAT
>WFNQ01000079.1 GCA_015488565.1 Thiomicrorhabdus sp. | reverse complement strand
GGTTAATTCTTGATAGTTTGGGACGAGTTTACGCTAAAGACATTCGAGAAATCAGTGTCAAAGCCATGCAACTGTGGATGAAAGTAGACACACTACAAGCCGAACACATTCAAAATACCGCCAAAGTACTCTACAAACAAGCCAATCACACTTGGGAGTTGCTCGCTCCGGATTATGACTTTAAATGTCTGCTTAAATGGGCCATTATGCTACATGAAACAGGCATCGCTATCAGTTATAAACGCTATCAAAACCACAGCGCCTACCTCGTCTCTCAATCGGATATGGCCGGCTTTGATCAACAAGAGAAGCAGATGTTAAGTGCACTCATGCTCAACCATCGAGGAAAAATTGACCTCAGCGTATACGAAGAGATGGACGACAGCATTGCACAAAAACTGATCCAGCTTACCATCATTCTGCGACTTGCTGTACGCATACACCGAGGCCGAGACTTTGAGCTTACCAAACCTCAGCTCACCATAAAAAATAACAAAATCAATCTTGAGTTTGAAGATAACTGGCTAACCGACCACCCACTCACCCAACTGGATCTTGAAACCGAAGCCAAACACCTAAGCGCCATTGACTTTGATTTAATCCTTACTTAGGAGAGGGTGCGCTGGAGTACAAGGAGAATTAAGTTTACTCAAGAGAGAGTCGACAGATTAAAAGTACTAACGCATTCCTTCAATCAAAATGGTTAGCCAAGGTGCGGTGGCTAAGATGGTTACTGCCGACATCAGTCCTGCTATGAGGCCAATTCCAATCTGGGGCAGTAGATTATTCTGTTTTAGCTCGACCTCTGACATTTGACGTTCCATCGCACTGAATAAGTCCACCTGATTTTTTAATAAACTATTCAGTGTCCGAATCTGTTTAAAAAGGAGCTGTTGCTCTTTTTCCATGGTCACACGAGTCTTTTTAGACGCCGTATCGACTTCTCTTAGTTGGCTCGCTAACAGGCCAATAGACGCATCCATCTGCTTGACCAGCCCTTCAATCGCCACTTTGTCCTCTTTTAACCAGTCAAAATCAGGTGTAATCATATCGGACATGTCAATGTCACTCATTTGATGCCCACCACCTAAACTCGAGTTCCCCATCCCTTGTTGACGGCGCATTGCCTGCTCTAACAACACGCTTTTGGAGCCTAAGGGTTCGACTTTTCTTAAATCAATCGCCATCTGTTTTATGCCTCTCTCTTTACCACTGTCAATTAATTGGCTTTTTTATTTTGTATAATGTCTTGCATACGCATATAACATGCCAAATGAAGCCACAATTTATTACAACAAAGGATTTTTTATTTCATGAAATACATAGGTGCTCATGTATCTGCTGCTGGCGGGGTTGAAAATGCCCCTATTCGTGCGCATGAAATTGGCGCAACGGCATTTGCTTTTTTTACTAAAAACCAACGTCAATGGAAGGCGAAACCCTTAACGGAACAGAGCATTGAGCAGTTTAAAATAAATTGTGATACCTATGGCTACCAGCCACATCAAATTTTGCCACATGACAGCTATCTTATTAATTTAGGGCACCCTAACCCTGAAAAGCGTCAGAAATCTTTAGATGCTTTTATCGATGAATTGCAACGCTGTGAACAACTTGGGCTAACGTTATTAAATTTTCATCCTGGTAGCCATCTACGTGAAATCAGTGAAGGACAGTGTTTAGATTACATTGCAGAATCGATTAATACCGCACTCGATCAAACACGAGGTGTTACCGCTGTGATTGAAAATACGGCTGGCCAAGGTTCTAATTTAGGCTATAAGCATGAGCAACTCGCTTACTTAATTGATAAGGTAGAGGATAAAACGCGCATTGGTGTTTGCTTTGATACCTGCCATGCTTATGCGGCAGGCTATGATTTAAAAATGGATTACCAAGGGGTAATGAACGATTTTGAACAAACCATTGGCTTTGAATACTTAAAAGGCATGCACTTAAATGACTCTAAAGCGGTATTAGGCCAACGACTTGACCGCCACCATAGCTTAGGGGAAGGCGAAATTGGCTGGCCATTTTTTCAACAGCTCATGTCCGATCCTAGAATTGATAACATTCCGATGACGCTAGAAACCATTGATATGACCATTTGGCCAGAAGAGATTAAACAGTTAAAAAAATTTCTGCTCCAGAGCACTACCTCTTGAGTAAACTCAATTCACCTTAGTCTGTAGTGGTCTAATTAAACGCGGATAAAAATGCCCTAAAACAGGAAAAAACTTGCTGTCTACAATTAGGTTAGAGTAAGATATTTTCTATTTCCAAAAACAAAATCAAAAGAAGTCCTTCCTACCCATGAATAACCTACCCATGAATAACCTACCCATGAATAACCTACCCATGAATAAAAATCAATTTATCGAATTCGTTATGCAAACCAATGCCTTAAAACTGGGCGAGTTCACGCTCAAGTCTGGTCGCATCAGTCCTTATTTTTTCAATGCCGGACTCTTTAATACCGGAGGTCAATTAGCCACGTTAGCCACAGGTTATGCACAAGCGATTAAAGAGGCGGATATTCCGTTTGATGTTCTATTTGGCCCTGCTTATAAAGGTATTCCGCTTGCCGCCACCACCAGTGTGGCGCTTGCCAGCCAATTCCAACTTGATAAGCCTTATGCCTTCAATCGAAAAGAGGTCAAAAACCATGGTGAAGGTGGAAGTATTGTCGGTCATGCGCTAGAAGGCGATGTTCTGATTATTGATGATGTTATCACGGCAGGTACAGCCATACGTGAAGCCATTGATATCATTACTCAAAATGGTGCCAAACCAGCTGGCGTTGTCATTGCATTGGATCGTATGGAAAAAGGCAACGGCGAGCTGTCCGCGATTCAAGAAGTGGAACAAGAGTTTGGTATTCCCGTGATAAGCATTATCACCCTTAATGATATCATTGACTATTTGGCGCAGGCCAATACCTCGTCCAGCCAAAAATATCTGGATGCGATGAAACATTATCGCTCAAAATATGGCATACGTTAAATACCTGCCCGTGGAGTTCAATTATGCCCACTAAATTACGCGAGCTGATTTTGCTTAGACACGCAAAATCGGAATGGAAGCAAACGGAATTAGCCGATATTGAACGCCCTCTCTCTGACCGAGGTAAAAAAAATGCCACTAAAATGGGACGCTGGTTAATAGAACAAGCTCTTATTCCTGACCTCATTTTAGTCTCCCCCGCTCAAAGAACACAACAAACGTTACGACGCATTTGTAGTGAGTTTTCAACCAATGCCATCACGGTTGATGCTCTCTATCTTGCCGACTTACCCACTCTACTCCACACACTAAGTGAAACACCGCAAGCAGAACGCGTCATGATTATTGGTCATAACCCTGGGCTTGAAGAGCTGTTTGAGTTTTTAAATCATGAAACCAGTCAAAGCACCTCTAATCAAGAGCGCACTGAAACCGTTACCTTGTTCCCAACCTGCTCTCTCGCCCATTTTATATTGCCTCAATCATGGCGCCCCCTTGAAAAAGGAGACGGCAAACTCCTACAATTTATTCGCCCAAAAGACATCTCTCCGCCCCTCTAAAACAGGCATCTAAAACAGGCATCTAAAACAGGCATCTAAAACAGGCATCTAAAAAGTCTATTTAAAAAAATAAAACCAACATTGAAAACATCCCTCCTTAAAATTAAGTATAAATTCCTAGCAACATAGGCCTAATCTATGCTATTATTTGCGAAAATATAACCTAAAAAGGAATAAATACTTATGAAAACTAAGCTATTACCAATCGTTGCAATTCTTTCTGCAATGTCATTCGCCGCTCAAGCAGAAAATAATAATACAAACGCCTATGTTACCGATTCTTACGGCAACATCGTTATGGATTCTTATGGTGCATGTACGCGTTCTATCAACTGGACAGCCGAAACCGCCCTTGCAAGCTGTGAAACAAAGGACATCGCTTCATCGTCTGCGAATGATGCACCAGCCGCAGCGCCTAAAGCGGCCACTGCCCCCATCAACAATGACATCAAAGACAACGGTCAACGAGGCTATGCCATTGATTCTGATGGGGATGTAGTACGTGACTCTTGGGGCGCTTGCGTTCGTACGATTGAGTGGACAGAAGAGACTGAAATTGCGCGCTGTGAAGGGAAAGAAGAAGTTGTCGTAGTTGAAGAAGTTATCGTAGTTGAACCAGTTGTTGTCGTTGCGCCAGTTGTGGCTCCTGTCGTCGCACCGACTCCCGCCGTTGCTCCAGCAAAGCCAGCGCCAATCCCTACTGTTGCTACGTTTCGTGGGTTCTTTGATACAAACTCAGCAACCCTTAAGCATTCAGCACATGAAGAGCTTGATACCTATGCAAAATTCATGAAAGCTCAACCAAATAGTAAAGTAAAAATTACTGGGCATACAGATTCTC
>WFNQ01000078.1 GCA_015488565.1 Thiomicrorhabdus sp. | reverse complement strand
CTTTATTAGGCCAAAACACGATTATAGTATCATGGTTTTGGTGTGTTAATTTAGATTAGAACCCTTTGCTCGACAGAAAAGAACAAAAAACTGAGTAATATCATTTTTTATGACTCGCCACTCGTGCCAACTGGTCGGCTAAGGTATTGCCTAAATTACCGTTATGGCCTTTAACCCAACGCCATTTTACGTGGTATTGTTGGGTTAACATGTCTAGAGACTCCCATAAGGGTTGATACTTAACGGGGTTTCCTGATTTGTGAATCCAATTTTGTTGGCGCCAGAGCGACATCTTTTGATGCAGTCCCTCCAGCAGAACGCGAGAGTCAGTAAAGAGTGTGATTTGATAAGCGCCAGCGCTCTTTTGGTCTTTTAGATGAAGTTGTTTTTTTAATGATTGCAACGCATTACAGGCTGCTTCTAATTCCATTTCTAAACTGCAAGTATTGTTTTTATAGCCAGAAAGTCTTGAAATTTCCTGAAAAGAAGGGGGGGGAACTTTTTGAGTTGGCGTGGCTTTGAAGATCACCGCTCCCCACCCACCTATGTTTTGTTTTTCAAAATAACTGCCATCACTGTAAATGTGAATTTGCGTGCGGGAGGTCATTTAAGCAGTAAGTTTTTTAGGTTTTGCAGATACATTTGCTCATCAGGTTCTACGCCATTTTGTTGTGCACTCCATAACGATTCGGCTAAACACTCTATCATCGCGTGTTCGGTATCGTGCACGTTCCCCATCCTTTCACCCAGTTGTTGGTAGACTTTTTGTATGCCATTGGGGCGATCCATTGAGACCTGTTCTTGAAGGCCAAGATGCATTCCCATGTGTAAAAACGGATTGGTTTCACCATCTTCGGGTTTGTATTCGTTGCCCAAATGCTTGCTATTATTGAGCATCAAATGGTATTCAGGGTGCAGTTCAATGACGCGGGCGACCATGGTTTCCATTGGATCCATTGGTAAGCCAAAACGGGCTTTTTGCCAAGTATCAACATAAAACTGTCTTAGTTTGTCTCGTTCAGAAGTGTATAGCATAGTTTTATTCAGTTATTTTATCTTTATATTCGCATAAATCGTAGATACAACAAGCGCCACAACGGGGTTTACGTGCCACACAGGTGTATCGTCCATGCAGGATGAGTAGGTGATGTGCTGGAATGAGGTATTGTTTTGGAATGACTTTGAGTAGCTTTTTTTCCACCTCCAACACATTTTTACCTACGGCCAGTTTGGTGCGATTAGAGACGCGAAAAATGTGGGTATCTACCGCCATCGTGGGTTGTCCGAAAGCGGTATTTAAGACCACATTAGCCGTCTTACGACCGACACCAGGTAGCGCTTCGAGATCCGCTCGATTATCAGGCACAACGGAGTTGTGTTGTTCAACCAATATCTTGCAGGTTTTAATAATATTGGCGGCTTTGGTGTTAAACAGGCCAATGGTTTTAATGTAGGATTTTAACCCTTTTTCGCCCAACGCGTAAATGGCTTTGGGGGTATTTGCGATGGGAAACAGCTTGTTCGTCGCAATATTCACCCCTTTATCGGTCGCTTGTGCGGATAAAATGACGGCAATTAACAGCTCAAAATCGCTGCTGTAGTTGAGTTCCGTTTCAGGGTCTGGAATGGCTTCACTGAGACGTTCAAAAATTTGTAGACGTTTTTCTTTGTTCATAAGCGCTCAGGGGTTGAGTTGGAATTTACAACGGTGACGGGAATGTCTAATATCGGACGGCTTTTTTTCGCATCCATGGCATTTTTAAGTGCAATCAGTAACCCTAAGCCAATAAATGCGCCTGGTGGCAGTATGGCTAATAGAACCCCTTGATATTGGTCGCTAAAGTGAATCGTCCAATTTTGTGCCATGTCGCCAAAGAGCATGTGAATGTGATCAAACAGAGTACCGTTGCCAATGATCTCTCGCATTGCGCCAAGCAGTACCAATACCACGAGAAAGCCAAGTCCCATAAAAAAACCATCAACCAAGGCTTTATCTAAGGTATTTTTAGAAGCATAGGCTTCGGCACGGCCTAAAATAGCGCAGTTGGTGACGATCAGTGGAATGAAGATGCCTAAAATACCATGTAAAGTATGGAGGTAGGCGTTCATTAATAGATCAATAATGGTAACAGCCGTAGCAATAATGGCGACAAACACTGGAATACGAATATCGCTTGAAACATGGTTACGAATCAGTGAAATCAGTGCGTTTGAAATCAGTAATACCGCTAAGGTTGCCAGCCCGAGAGACAGCCCATTGACGACATTGTTTGAGACGGCAAGTAGTGGGCAAAGCCCCAGTAAGGCAACTAGGGCTTGGTTATTTTTCCAAAGACCATTGTCCATTATTTTTCGGTATTCTTGCCAACGAGAGGGCACTGTTTCAGGTTGTTCGGTTGTATCCGTTGCGTTATTCATACAGAGTGTCTCCACGTTGGTGAACAAACAGTAAGGCTTTTTTAACGGCAGCAACGACCGCTCTTGGTGTGATGGTTGCGCCCGTAAATTGGTCAAATTCACCGCCGTCTTTTTTAACCGCCCAACGAGGGTCACTTGCAATCAGTTGGTTGTTGGCGGTACTGACTTGCAGTGAACGACCGGTAAAACTTAAAATCCAATCGTCTTTTTGTTCCTCTATTTTATCGCCTAACCCTGGGGTTTCGCGATGATTTAATACGCGTACACCCGATACCGTTCCATTGGGTAACACCCCCATTAACAGCGTAATATGGCTACTGTATCCATTGGTTGCCACCAGTTGAAAAATAACCCCTGCGGGCTGGTTATCAAGTCTGGCACGATAAATCGTAACCGGTTCTTTACTGCCGAGCAGTGCCCGTTGTTTGTCATCGGTAATGATGAGCGTGTCTTCTAAAGGAATATTATTATAAAGAGAGGGGGGCAAGACTTTATTAAAGGTTTTGAGCATCGCTTCGCGATGTTCGTGTGCAATTTTAGGGGCGGTAAAGTAGTAGACACCGAGTAATAAAATAATGCAAACAAACATAAATAAGCTGAGCTTAAACGCCGAGCCAAACATGTGTTTAACTAGGTTGTTGGACGAGCCATTAGAAGGGGGGGAAGATTTTTCAGTCATTTTTTTCTCCCCCCCTATCTGTGGTGGCCATACACACGGGGTTGTGTGTATTGGTCAATGAGTGGTACGGCAATGTTCATCAATAAGATGGCAAAGGCGATGCCATCTGGAAAGATACCCCAAGTACGAATAACATAAACCAGAACACCGATGCCACAGGCAAAAATAAAGCGTCCTTTGGGTGTGGTGCTGGAGGTGACGGGGTCGGTAATAATAAAAAAAGCCGCCAGCATGGTGCCACCAGAGAGCAAAATAAAATCAACTGGTGGATAGGTTTCAGGATCATACGTATGAAAAATAAAGGCCATTAATGCCAAGCTGCTTAAAAAACCTACGGGGTATTGCCAGCGAATACTGCGGGTATACAGTAGCCACAAGCCACCAATTAAAAAGGCCATATTAATCCACTCCCAGCTGTTTAAATCAAACAGTAAGTGAATCACATGAAAAGAGGAGTAACCGTCATGAGCAATGGGCAGAGGAGAGGCTAAGCTCTCAATGGCGCTCAAGCCTTGACTGAGCTCGGTCTGTAATTTTCCCAGAGGAGTGGCGCTGGTAATCATATCAATGGATACATAAGGAATCATGCCAGTAAAGATAAGGTAAAACGCATCACTCAACGTGATGTAATGGTTGGCGACTTCGGCAGGAAGTGTCCATTGTGTCATCTGCACCGGAAAAGAGATTAATAGAAAGGCGTATCCTAGCATGGCGGGATTAAACGGGTTATAACCCAAACCGCCGTATAGGTGTTTTCCAAAAATAAGTGCAAATGCCGTGCCTGTCACAATAATCCACCAAGGCGCACCAGGAGGAACACAAAAAACCAGAGCCGTCACGGTAATAAGTGCACTCATGTCGGTTAAAAAAGGGCGTATTGGACGGTTACGGAGTCTTAACATACTGTACTCCACAATAAGCAGTGTGACGAGCGCCAATAACCATTGAATGACAATTCCAAAACCAAAGAGATATAAGTATACCAATAGAGCAGGAATCACCGCCAATTGAACCTTAAGCATTAAGTGGCGTACCGACTGGTTGTTATGTGCAAACGGGGAGGAGGATACATTAGGGGGGGGGAAATTCATTCAGACGTCTCCTGTTGCGATTGACGTGCTGCTTTGCGTTCGGCCGCGCGTTTTTTAGCGGCTTCCATGGCTTTTTGACGTTTCATTTTGGCTTCATCTTTTACGCGGTCTGGTTTATTGTCTTTTTTGACATCTGGCTGGACAGGCAGGGGTGGGTTGGTCTGACCCATTTCATTTATAGATGTTTTTTCCGTTTGCGCCCGACGTTTAGCCGCCACCATTGCCGCGGCTTTTTTGGCCGCTTTCTTAGCCGAGTCTCTGGGGTCTTTGTTCGACTCCACCTTAGAACCCACTTTTGCTGCCGCTTGTTTTTGCGCGGTTTCAATTGCTTTTTGACGTGCTGAAAGAGGGGGAGTAAGATTTTTGCTCGTGGCCGAATCGACCTTTTTATTTGCTTGTGCCGCACGTTTTGCCGCGGCTTGGGCGGCGGTGGCCGCTGCATTTGGTTTTGCGGCGGTTGCTTTATTCGAATCGGGGCGTTTTTTAACCGCCTCTTTTTTGGCTTTCAGTCGCGCTTCACGAGCTTGTTTTTCTCGTTCAATTCGTGCCAGTCTAAATTCATAGCGTTGTTTAGCCAGTTCTGCGGCTTGTTGTTCGTGATGTTGTATTTTAATCGCCGATTTTGCATGGCGATAGTATTGCACCAATGGAATATGGCTGGGGCAAACGTAACTACAGCACCCGCATTCAATGCAGTCAAAGACATTGAGTTTTTCAACCTTTTCAAATTCATGCGCTTGACTGTGCCAGAACATCTGTTGTGGCAATAGGTTGACAGGACAGGCATCCATGCACTCTCCGCAACGAATGCACGGCATCGTAAAGGCTTTGGGTTCGGGAGGGTTGACCAATATGCAGTTGGTGGTTTTAATCACGGGAACATTATGATGAGCCACTTCAAACCCCATCATGGGGCCACCCATAATAAGGGGGTATTGAATCGGATTTTTAGGCTGCCCTGCATTGGCCAGTGTAATAAAGGGCGTGCCTAAGAGCGCGTAAGTATTATAAGAGGTTGTTAACCCAAATCCCGCCACGGTAATTAGACGTTGAGTCAATGGGTCGCCATGAATCACCGCATTAAAAATGGCCATAAAGGTGGCTACATTAAAGACCAGTACCCCGCTGTCAATGGCATGAGTCTTAACGGGTATTTCAATGTCGGTGAGTTCTAAAATAAGTTGTTTTTCTCCCCCCATTGGGTAAACCGTTTCCAGTGTTTTGAGTGAAAACGATGCGTCGGTAAGATGGTTGCCTACCTCTGCCATCGCTTTAATGGCGAGTGGTTTATTGGATTCAATGCCACAGGTAATCTGTTGAATCCCTAATGCACGCGCCACAATCTCAGCCCCTTGCATGATTTTATCCGCTTGGGTTTGCATCAACACATCATCGCAAGTAATAAAAGGTTCGCACTCTGCCCCATTAATAATTAGAGTATGAATAAGTGATTTTTGTGTGGGAATTTTGGCATAGGTTGGAAAGCCCGCTCCGCCTAATCCCACAATGCCTGCGTGCAGTAATATCTCTTTGAGTTGCTGAGGGGTCTCGGGTTGTTTGCCCGTGACTTGCAGTGCGTTTTTAAGGGTACGTTCTTTACCGTCGGGTTCGATGATAATGGCTTGCGTCTCTAATCCAGCAGGGTGCGGAAATTTGGCATTCGAGATAGCTTTTACCGTGCCTGAAGTCGGCGCATGAATGGGAACAAAAAGGCCTTTTTTATTCTCTTTTTTGGCTTGAACAAGGCATTGGTTTTTTTGAACAACATCCCCAACGTTAACCAGCCACTCCAATTTTTGCCCCGTTGTCTGCTTAACAGGAAGCGTTAGTGTTTCTGGAATCAACGTCTCTTTAATGGGGTGCTGTAATGAGAGATGTTTATGGTGTGCCGGGTAAACACCACCATGAAAACGGTGTAACCAGCGTTTGGCCGCAGGGTAAACGGCCGCAATGCTTTGCACAAAGAGACGAATGAATGGTGCGCGGGCGGTCATGATTGTTTTTCCGTTGCGAGATGTTTACTGGCCGAGTGCTCAGAAACCAAATACTGGGTGGCAAGTGGCGTTGGCTCAGGCCATTGCCAGTTTTCCAGTGAGATTTTTTCAGG
>WFNQ01000077.1 GCA_015488565.1 Thiomicrorhabdus sp. | reverse complement strand
ATTCACAGGTGAGTCCTTGTTGTTGCAATGTAATGGGGCGGCAACTATAACCGTAAGTGTGGCACAGTTCGGTGGGTTCTTGTTTGCTAAGGCATATAACCACCCCAGCATTTTTTCCAGTGAGACTGCCCGAACCACAAATTTTAGCGGCGGCATTGTATTGGGCGTGCAGTTTCGCAATAAATGTTTGAATGGTTTTCGGAACGACGCCAATTTGAGTTAATAATTGATGGTTTTTGATGATGCCTTGTTGTAAGCATGACCATTCATTGTGTTCAATGGCTGAGGCAATGGCTTGTGTGGTGGTATGAAAATCTTGCCATAATGCGCTGTCGTTCTGATGTAGTGATTGAACGGCCATGACGCATTCGCCAGTTGAGTTGTCTGGTTTGCCTGTGTCGATTAACCAAGCCTTTAGGGGGGGGGAAATAATGGATTTAATGGGTTGGTCTGTTTGGTAGCGTAACAGCCCGCCGTGAATGAGGGTTGCAGGATCAATGCCACTAGACTTTCCGTGTTGACGCGCTTCAATGCGTTGTGCAAGGGTTAATAGTTCAGACGAGGAAAGATGGATTGAGTGGTGTTTGAGCAGTGACGCAAGCAGGCTTAAAATAACGGCGGCGGAACTGCCTAATCCTCGACCTATTAGACTTTCAGATTGAATTTTAAACGACCAGTCACTAGGATTGATTTTTGTAATGTGCTCCTCAAAATGATGCAGAGTACAAAAAATGAGTTCAATGGGTTGTCTCAGAACCATTTGAATGGCTATTTTTTTTTGCAAAAAGGATTGATAACGTTGTTCTATTTGCAGGGCTTGTTGGCGGTATTCGTTAAAAGAGAGTGAATGGATTTCTGAAAAATTACAGAGTTCGATGTGTAAAGAGGGCGTGCAGTGTGGTTGCTGTTCTGTCCAGCAATGGGTGGGTAAATCAATCGCCATGCTGAGTGCGGGGCATTGATACAGTACAGCGTGTTCGCCTGAGAGTATCAACTTGGCTGGCACAGAGCAGTTGGTTTTCATAGGTTTTTTATTCGTCTGATGTTCTCTGGTAATCGCGTTTGTGGTTTTCGATGCCCGCTAAACGATACCCGCCACGATTGGTTGGTTCATACACGATGTTCTCTTCTGATGCCTCACTTGGGTGGTAGAAGGCTAAATATTGTGCATAGGTGAGAGCGGTTCTTTGAGCAATTTTTTCTAGGTGACGATCTGTCATGAGCAGGGATTGATAGCCTGGTTGCATCACACCGGTAAAAAATTCTGCGACACACCCAGACCCATAGCTGAAAAAGCTAACACGCTTGTTTTCGATATTGTCTTCAATGTGATCCAACAGAGAGATAAAGCTGATAAACAGTGACGCACTGTAGCTGTTACCGATAATTCGGTTGTAGCGTTGGCTGGGCAGTGTTTGTGCTTTAAACTCGTCAGGAGTGACGTTCGCCCCTGTTTTTCGAATGAGTGTTTGGTGGGCTTTATCGGCCATTTTGGTAAAAGGAATGTGATAGCAGAAGTAATCAATGTCCTCAAAGGTTTTTCCTGTTTGCTCGGTAAAGTGTTCCCACGTCTGCTTTAAGCTATTGAGATACACTTTGGTGGAGTATTTTCCATCCACCAGCGCAGTGGTGCGGTGGTTCGGGCGCCAAAAATCCATGACATCATCGGTAAAGTAACCTGAACCGATTTCAATTTCGATAATACGCGGCGATTCAGTCATTAGCATCGCCACCGCGCCACAGCCTTGTGTGGCTTCTGCGGAGGTATCAACATCGTATTTTGCAATGTCGGCCGCGATGACTAAAATTTTCTCTTTTGGATTGGCGCGAATCATCGTCGTTGCCATTTGCAAGGCGGCCGCACCCGCGTAGCAGGCGTGTTTAAATTCCACCACTCGACAGCGTTTAGATAGGTTCAGTAACCCGTGTAGAAAAACGCCTGCCGATTTGGATTGATCGACGCCTGTTTCGGTCGCAAATAGGACGGCGGTAATGTCATTGCGGTCTATTTGGTCTAAAATGGGCGCGGCTGCTTTTGCCGCTAGGGTGACGACATCTTCGTCAGGCGGTGCGATGGACATTTTTTCTTGTCCAATGCCAATATAGAATTTATCTACATCTAGATTCTTTTCGGCCGCAAAGGTGTCTAAACCTAAGTAGTAGTCTGCCGTTGCAAAATGGAGTAAATCGATACCTATTTTCATCGTTAGAGCGGATTCTTTCTGTTTAAATATAGTGTAATCACTTTGAATTTGTCCTAATGTTTAGGCATGATTAAAGCGTTGTTCAAGTATAAATCATCCATGCATTGCGCGCCGAGCAAAAACTGCGCAGTGGTAAACTCTCGTTTAAATTGTTCAATACATTGGATGACATTTTCGGTCGAATTCAGTGCGGGGACTAATAAAGGCGCAGCCACTCCGCATAAACGACCGCCCATTATAACAGCTTTTATCATATCTATGCCGTTTCGTATGCCACCACTGGCAATAAAAAAGGCATTAGATTGATAGGGATGGCTCATTCTAAGGGCTTCAATCGTCGTTAGTCCCCAGTCTTGAAAGGCAAACCCTAATGGATTGTCGGCACGATGGGCTTCGATTCGACTCCAGGAAGTGCCTCCTCGACCTGCCACATCAAAGTATTGAATGCCCGCTTGTA
The DNA here is from genome assembly GCA_015488565.1 of Thiomicrorhabdus sp. GTDB lineage: Bacteria > Pseudomonadota > Gammaproteobacteria > Thiomicrospirales > Thiomicrospiraceae > Thiomicrorhabdus. Next base: position 3,929 of record WFNQ01000077.1, on the reverse strand, counting down.
AGCCAAGTTCAATGTCTTGAGGAGAGAGGCCTGCGCCCACCTCTTTGAGAATAATGGGCACGTCTATCTGTTGAGATAGTTGATGGATTTTGTCTGCCAATCCTGAAAAATTGGTGTCGCCTTCGGGTTGTATCACTTCTTGTAGGGGGTTGAGATGAAGGTAGAGTGCATCGGCCTCTAGGGTTTCAACCGCACGTTTCGCCTCATCAAGTCCAAAGCCATAGTTGAGTTGCACTGCGCCTAAATTAGCAATGAGGGGGGCGGTAGGTGCGTATTGACGTAATGCAAAGGTTGGTTGAGCGGCTTGATCTAAGATCATCGCTCGCTGTGACCCCACGGCCATCGGCACTTGGCAGGCTTCGGCGGCTTCGGCTAAGTGGCGATTAATGTTTCCTAGGTTTTGTGCCGCACCTCCTGTCATTGAGGCGATTAAAAAGGGGAAAGAGATCTCTTTATTAAGAAAATGCGTGGCGGTTTTTATCTGCTTTAAATCGCACTGAGGAAGCCCACGATGCATCAGGCGTATGTCATCAAAGCCACTTTGATTACGCTCAATTTGAGTGTCTTTTAAAATTGCATCAATGTGGTCTTGCTTACGTTGTGTGATTTGTTGAGAGGCAGTGGTTGGCTTATTTTGTTTGGTCATTAATCATTTACCTGTACTCAAGAGCGTTCCAGTTTTAGGTGCGTTGCCATCAATTCACCGGGGTTGGTTTGAGCGGCTAACAGCGATAGTTCACCACAAAAGGCCGTTGCCCCTGCAATGCAAGCAAGGCGACGGGCATTGGCTCCGGGTTCAACATCGGTTTGAGTACAGCCAAGTTGTGCTAAGTTGTCCACAACAAAATCAAGCCCTTTTCCATTGCCTACGCTACCTACAATGAGGTTAGGCAGTGTGGTTGAAAAGTACAAGTCGCCCTCTGGGGTCACTTCGGCATGGTTGATGGACTGTGAGCCTTCAACGATATTGGCCGCATCTTGCCCTGTGGCTAAATAGAAGCCAAGCAACATATTGGCAACGTGGGCATTTGCCGTGCGTAATCCACCCGATACAATACTGCCAATCAGATTTTTCTTGATGTGTAAATCCACCAAGGCTTCGGGGGTGGTTTTTAAGAAGCGTTTGCAATATTTACGAGGAATAGTGGTTTCGCAAATAACGTATTTTCCACGTCCTAAAATCCCGTTTACGGCGGAGACTTTTTTATCGGTGCAGTAGTTAGCCGAGATAGAGACGTAACTTAGTTTGGGGTAGTTCTCAAGCAACCAAGGGATTAAGCGGTCGGCCGCATTGGTCGCCATATTGTGACCTGAGGCATCGCCAGTACTGAACTCTAATCGTAGATAAATTAAGTTTCCTACGACTTGAAAATTTGTATCGAGGAGTTGTGCAAAACGACTGGTCTCTGACACAATGGTTTGCAAATCGTGATGTCTAGATTGAATTTGTTTGAGGCATTGACGTGCCACACTGGCATTGGGTGCTTCTAGTAATACCGAGCGTGTCATGCGCTCGTCCATCACGGTCACGCGAATACCGCCGGCGTGTGCCGCCACACGTGCGCCACGCGCAACGGAGGGCCAGAGAGGCGATTCATAGGTTGCCATGGGCACCATTAAATCATCGACCTCAACGTCACCAATAAGTTTGAAGGGACCGACGGATTGCATCGGAATGGAGGCGTATTGATTGGGGGGGAGACTGTCTTTTTTCATGTTTGCTATTATAGTGGATGGAAGCTAAATTAAATAGGGATTGGGCTTGAATATGAATTTTAAGGCCTTAATATATGTTTTGAAGTATTTTATTGTAAATTAAAAGGAAGTCCTTATGGCTATAGCAACAGCACGTCACATTTTGGTTGATAGTGAAGAGAAATGTAATGAATTAAAAGATCAGATTAACAGTGGAAGTGACTTTGCTGATGTGGCAAAAGAGCATTCAAACTGTCCTTCAGGTAGAAGTGGTGGGGATCTTGGCGAGTTTGGCCCAGGGATGATGGTACCTGAGTTTGATAAAGTGGTGTTCAGCGCAGAAATTGGTTCGGTTGAAGGACCGGTTAAAACACAGTTTGGTTATCACTTATTAGAAGTGACGAGTCGTACAGATTAGACATTTCTGAATGTTTAAAAGATAAAAAGCCACGTTATTTTTAGAAATAACGTGGCTTTTTTGGTTTAAGGCGTTATGTGTTGGGGGGGGGATCAGGGTTAAATAAATCCTTTTTTTCGGGCCAAAAAGCCAATGAGATAAAAACTAATTAACACAATTAAAGGCAGCCAAATAACATCGACTTGGTGTAATAAACCAAAGAGTAGCGGGGTTAAAAAGCTGGTTAAAAAGGCAAAGCCAAAAGCACAAATAATAATAAACAGCGTGAGGCGTAAAAAGGGTTGTACGCCTCCAATTTGCTTTTTAATCAACCCTAAAATATCCGATCCGTAGATGACCAGTAGGGTCGACACCATGGCCAGTCCAATCTCATATAAATAGTCTTGTAGCCACTCTGCAATGGGTGAGATGAAATCAATTAACAATGCTAAATCCATTTGGGTCTCTATGCTCTATCTAACGTTATTGATAATAGGGAGTAAAGCTGAACTTTTGGCCACTTAATACGGCTTCATACATTAAGCCCCCTTTGGCGATAGTGAATACAGCCATGCCTTTATAGTATTGTCCTTCTGTTTTAACGTGCTTATTTCCGGCGTTGGCCGTGGCCGAAGTGCCTTTCGTCGAGGCTTCAACGGCTACACCAGCATTGATGACAACGGCAGAAGCGGCAGCACCAAATTCAAAATTACCACTGGTAAACTCATCGTAAGCGCGTTGATCTTGAAAGAAGATAATTTGACTGTAGGCTTGCCCACCAAATTGCCAGCCAATTGAGGCTTGTGTCATGCTGGTTTGACCTTTATAGCGCCCTTTTTCATAAACACGACCTTCACCATAAGCACCACCAATGACAAACCCTACTTTTCCGATGGTTGGGAAAACAGCAAAACCATAGGCGTGATCAAAAAACTGCCCTGATTTGGAGTTTTTAAATGCCGCAATGGTTAATTGGTATTCGGCATCGTTTACATTTTGATCCATTTGCGTTTCAGTTTGAATGAGTTCTTCTTCTGCGTGAATGGATACCTCATCTTCTGCATAAATAGAGGGAGAGAGGGCTGTTAATGCAGTTAAAAACAGCGTGGCGATTGAAGCTTTTTTAAACATGGTGAGTTGTCCTTTTAAAGATAAATTACTTATTTGAATTTAAAGCATTTTAATCTAAATCAAGAAGAATGGGGGTATTAAGCATTAAAAAAATATGGAGGGTTTTTTGCTGATGCTATCTTTTCACGCTAGATGAGAATAAAGTAGATTCTATTTTAAATGGAATGGCATCAATGGATCACGAACAACGTATTCGATTGGAAAGGGTTCAACTTTTGTATCAACAGTCTCCAGGGTTGCTTGTGGGGTTGTTTTTTGCTGGAACCGCCATTTTTTTATTTGTGCTTTTTGAGGGGCGTAATGTTGGTTCAAATGTATTGTATTTCTGGTATGCCGCTCTCATTGTTTTAATTGTGATACGGGCTATTTTGTATCAGCTTTTTTACAGAGCGGAAAATAAAGCACTTTATGTCACAAAGTGGGTTGCATTGTTTGCCTTGATGGTGATGTTTTCAGGCACGATTATGGGGATGTCATCAGCACTGTTTTTAGATTTTTCAGACCCTGTTTCCATTGTGTTTTTAACCATTATTATTTTTGGAACCTTTTCGGGCAGTATGGGCGCTTTATCCAATTTTCGGTTTATTTATTATTTGTATGGTTTATTGACGGTTGTGCCGTTGGCGGTGATGTTTTACCTTGAAGACAGTGAATTTGCTTATATGTCATTTTTATTGGCTGTTTTTTTGGTGGCACATGTTTTTTT
>WFNQ01000076.1 GCA_015488565.1 Thiomicrorhabdus sp. | reverse complement strand
TTCATGACATCGGTTACTCGAATGGAGTCTGACTTTCCCCAAACGACAATTTGCCGCCCCACTTTGATGTCTAGGTTTTCACTTAATGAGCCGAGTAAGTAGCCCTCACCTATCTCCAACTCCGATTCATAGGTGTTTAAAGTATCTCTTGAGTAACGATAACGCCCTTTAATATTGTATATGGGGTCTACAAAGCCTTTCAATTCAAGCTTTGCTTGCCAGTCTGGGGATATTTTATAATCCAGTTTCAGCAACCCTGCTAACTGTAATTTGGTTACCCCCCTATAATCACTCTCCCCAATAATGGGGGCATTTTCTTGATAGGCGTAATAGCTGTTTAAGCTTAATTGGCCAGATAGCTGAAAAGGGCTTCGCTTGGCTTGTTCAGATTGAAGATTGGTAACATGGGGTTGAGAAATGTCACTCTCCTCTTCAAAGCCCAAAAGCGCCTCATCAAGCGCTTCGTCGGCATAAACATGTAAGGAGAGTACCCCCGTCAACACACCCAAAAAAAGAGGGGCTAAGCGATGTGCAACATTGTGGCGTTTTTGCATCTTTACAAACCTTTTTCAATACGACGAACCGTAAAAAAGCTCTCTTTTAAATCTTGATTAAATTGAATGTCCGACAACGAGAGTAAGGTCGAATGCAGCGTAAACTTGTCTTTTTTGGTTTTCATCTCAATCTCTGTCGCCACCCAAATACCGTCAATTTGTTGCAACGATTTAACGTCCATATATTTGCGTTTACCGTCGGTTAAAAAGTGAATGGCACGTACCACCACAAAGTTATCTTGACGCACAAACATATACGATTTGCTGTATCCCGTTTCATCAATCGTTTTTTGCTTTTTCGGCTTGGTCTCCATAATCCAGACCTTATGCCCTCTCACCTCAGACTCTTTCACTATTTTATAGGTGTAATCCTCCAAAGAGCGTGACGTCATGTCCGCATAAGAAAAATCCGACCCCATAAAGCTACTGCTTTTGTCGCTACTTACAATACGCTTGGTCTGCCTTAATGCGGGCAGGTATAACCACTGGTCATCGTCTTTATCTGAATCGGCGTAATCAAACGTTAAAAAAGCGGTGTTTTCAACATCTTTCGGTGCTAAAAAGAAAATCACGCTCCGCGTATCCTCACCAAAATCTTTTTCAAACTGCTGCATACTGCGTACACGTTGATTATTGTGTTTATCAATCAACACCATTTTTAACTGGCTGGCACTGTTGTCACCGTCCTCTCTTTCATCCACTTTTTGTGCAATTTCATCTGCGGTTAAAGTGCTTGCTAAAATCGGAGCTGAAAAAACCAGACTGCCACTTAATAATGCGACCCATGCTATTGTCATATACTTCATGTTATTTCACCTCAAAACGATAAATTGCATGGCAACCATTACAAGTTTTTTGTAATTTAGCCAAGTGTTGCAACACCACTTCTCTATCCCCCATGCCGGATGCCTCGTCCGCAATCGCTTCAAAGCCTCGATGCGCTTTAGGCCCTAAAGCAGTAAAGCCAGAAGGTAATTTTTTATGCAGTTCTTTTGGTGTGCCCCGCATCATTTTCATGCCAACTGATCGAGCGGCTTCTTCAATCACGTCCATATCGTCTGCTAAACTGCCCTCTAAAATTGTCTGAGACGCCTCTAAGAAAGCACGCATTTCAGATAAAATAGCGGCCTTTTCACCCGCGCTCACCCAAATCACTTCTCGCGTATCGGCGCTCTCCGATGCCATAACAGATGGCACCATTGACAGCCCTAAAAAACAACCCATTACGCCACCTAAAAAACGTTTTTTAAACCTTGCTCGATTCATTTTTTCTCTCCTTTTAAACTACCCTGTTCAGGGTAAACCAATGCCATTAATGCGGGTGCTAATAAGAATACCGCTAATAACGCCATAACAAAAGCCAATGCCGTTAGCAGTCCAAATAAAAACAGGTTTTCCATACTCGAAAACAAGTAGAGCATAAACCCAATAAACAAGACCACTGTCGTCATCATCATGGCTCGCCCAGTAGAGGTTAATGTTTTTTCAACGGCATCACGTGTTCCCATCCCTTGTAGATGATAACGCCTAAAATTGTGCATAAAGTGCACAATATCATCCACGGCAATCCCTAACACAATCACCCCTATTAACATCGTAAACAGGTCTAGCGGAAAGCTAAACAGCACCATAATAGCCAATACAAAAAAGATGGGAAGTAAGTTAGGAATCATACTTAACAACCCCAGTTTGACACTCGATAAGAGCGCAATCAACATCAATGCGATGATAAAAAAGGCAATCACATAACTCACCCCAGAACTACGAATGGCCGCCGCACTGGTTTCGGCCAGTAGCGGAATCATCCCAGTGGTGGTCACCGTTAGATTCTCACGAATATGGGGATTCACATGGCTGCTTTCACCCAACTCTTTTTCAAGTAGCTCCGCCGTATGCGTCAATAACGAATGGTATTTAAAGGCATCAATCCACGGCACTTTTACCGTAATTCGTGCTTTGGAAAAAAGCGTATCGACAAAATCTTCCAAATCTTCTGAACCCGAGTTTTCAAACAGTAAAACCTCTTGTGACACCAAATCCGAATCGGTTGGCAACGCATAAAACTCTGGGTTATTTTGATTCAGTGCTTTATGAATTTCCTTAATCACATCCACCACACTCACCGCTTTTCCTACAAAATAGTCTTCTGTATCAATCCGATTCAGCTCCGTGGTAATGTTTTCCAGTGCGTGCAAAACGCTTATATCATAAAGACCGTTTTCAACCCCCGTGTCCACAATCAACTCAATCGAAATACTGCCCCGCATTTCATGGTCAATCACCTCCGTTGCAATACGGGTCTCATGGTTGGCTGGCAACCAGAGCAGTGGATTATGTGAATAGGTAATTTTAGACGCAAGCCCCATGGCCACCGCCATAAATACAAGCGAAATAACAACGATTTTCTTTGCATGATTTTGAGAAAAATGTGCGACGGATTTCAAAAACTTATCCAACCCATCATGATGCTCCTGATCCGAATCCACAGGGCGTTGTTTCAAGCTAAACACCATTAAAAGAGCGGGCAGTAAAATCAACGTAAACATCAATGAAATCATCACCCCCACGGCGGAAAACAAGCCCAAATCAGCCACCGGCGCAACATCCGAGGGAATAAACGATGCCATACCTGCCGCCGTGGTTAAAGAGGTCATAATAATAGCCAATCCAGAGTGCGATAAGGTGTAGCGAATGGCGCCCGCTTTATCCCCCGTTTCGTCAAACTTTTTATAAAAAATAGCCAATATATGAATGGAAGCGCCCACACCAACCGCCAATAAAAAAGAGGGCAAGACTTGAGTCATTACCTTAATTGGCGTGCCATTTAAAGCCATTAACCCCATCGTGCTTATCACCGCCAAGCCAACAGCCAACAACGGCAAAAATACGCCCGACAGACGACGAAACAAAAGCGCCAACAGAACCGCCGTTGCCAATAAAATCATCAATACAAACTTTTGCATGTCCCCCATCATCGATTTTTTTAAAAACGCCGTTACCGAAGGCGAACCCGCCACATACAACGTAAAATCATCCGATTGATACTTGGCCACAATCTCACTCACCACCTTCACCATTTCGGAGTTCTCTTTATCGGTAATAAAGGGGCGCTGTTTATCCTCATTTTTTTGAACATCCGCCTCTAAATCACCAAAAGACGCATCATCAAAACCACTGAGTTCATCCGCTAATACATCCTCTTCCGAAACCGTTTTCTCCCCCCCCCCCTCGGTTAACTCACTATAAGTATTCGACTCCAATACAATCACCGTAAAGCGACCATCTTTACTTAAAATAATGTTTTCCAGCATCGGATTAGACATTGCTAAATGCCTTATTTTTTCGGCCTCATTTTGAGTTAGTGGCCACTTTTTCAATAGGTCATCCACTAAAAGATTATTGCCCTCTCCCAACGTATTTCGAGCATTAATGATGGATGAAATATCAAACAGATAAGGCACTTTTTGCGCCAATTCATCGTGTAACTGTTTAATTTTGGCAAGCGTTTCCAGCTTAAACACATCATCGGTTTGAATGGCCACCACAATTTTTTCATCACGCCCAAACTGATTCCGAAACGCATCGTACGCAATACGAGACGCCGACGTCTCATGCAAAAAACCTTCCGTTGACGTATCCACCGTAATCTTAGGTAAATTTGAAGCAATCAACCCCACCACAAGAAAAATAACCACAATAAAATACACAGGGTAGCGTGCTATCGTGCCGCCCAAATGATCCAATTTATCTTCCACCCATAAATTAATCTTTTTCATTTACTCTGCCTCAATGCACGTTGAATCATTTGTACCACCTCAGCCGTCATCTCAACAACCGATGGATCTTGCTCTGGTAAATCAATTTTTTTACGTAATGGCTCACTGGCAATATACAAACTTAAACTGCCCACAATCATCATATGCAACGTCAAAGGGTGCACCCTCACAAAAGCCCCTAATGCCACACCCTCTTCAATCAACCCTTTTAAACCAAACAGCAAACGCTGCATTTGCAAGCGGGCAGGCACAGGCATATTCTCCCCCCCTGATGCCATTTCACGCATCAACACCGCAGGCATTTGAGGCTTATGGTACGCCGCTTTTGAAAACTCAACCACAAAGGTCTCCAACTTATCAAATACCGAAGCCCCTTCATCAATCGACGTCAACACCTGATTTGCAACCCCTGAAAACAGCGCCGTCATACACGCTTCATACAAGCCCTGCTTTGTCTGAAAATGATAATAAATACTGGCCTTATTCGCGCCCGTTACCGCCGCCAACTCATCCATAATCGTGCCATCATACCCCTGCTTAGCAAACATATCCGTTGCCGCATCCTGAATTAACTGCGCCGTTTTAGAAGGTTTTTTCCCCCCCTGTTTACGCCCGCCTTGTTGTTGGTATTGAGAAACCATATCACCATCCTCTTATATTCAACTAAAGAGTTTAACTAATTAGTTAAAAAAAGACAAG
>WFNQ01000075.1 GCA_015488565.1 Thiomicrorhabdus sp. | reverse complement strand
TAAAAATACACATTAGTATAGCCCACGCTCACTAAATCTGCCGCCATCTGAGATGAACGCGTACACACTTCGCCATAACAATAAGTCACCAAAGCTTGGTCTTTCTTAAACATGTTACTTACCTTTTCACGGGTATAATTTTTGCGATCACCACGATCCAAGTGAACGGCCTTGGCAATATGACCATCTTCCCAATCCTCTTTTTTACGAGAATCAATAAAGGTTGCACCCGAATCCCACAATTTTTTTGCTTCAGCCGTATTAACGGTTGTCGCACCCGGAACACTCAAAGGTGCCGCAGCTTGTACCAGTGATGCAAATGTTAAAGCACTTGCTACCATAACGCCTACTGTTGCTTGTTTTAAATAACGACTCATTTTTTTAACCTCTTTCAATTAATCATTTTTATCTTCAATTTACTCAACACATTGTAGCGGTTTTAATTTCAGGATAAAAGAACCCCCCTAATCCACATATCAAAAGGGATAAATAGCACCAAGATTTTGACCGCTATACCTTAAATTTTTGAACCAACTCACCAAGCGCCGTAGTTTCATTTTTCATGGATTCAGAGGCAGATGAAGCCTCTTCAACCAAGGCAGCATTTTGCTGTGTTGCCGTATCAATTTCATGAATTGCGGCACTAATCTGTGTAATTGAGACCGACTGTTTTGAAGAAGCCTCACTGATTTCAGCCACAATATCACTTACCTTACGAATCCCACCAGTAATTTCTTGCAACGCCTTATCCGATTTTTCAGCTCGCTGTGTCCCTTGCTCAACCGCCATAACCGCATTTTCAATCAGTTTTTTAATATCACTGGCGGCTTCTGAAGATTTTCCAGCCAAATTACGAACCTCACCCGCTACCACCGCAAATCCACGCCCATGTTCACCTGCTCTAGCGGCCTCTACAGCCGCATTTAAAGCCAATAAATTTGTTTGAAATGCAATGCTATCAATTAAGCTAATAATGTCCTCAATTTGGTGGCTCGCCTCTTTAATATCAAACATAGAGTGAATCGTACTTTTCATAATTTCTGCCCCTACTGCCGCTTGTGAACGCGCCTCTTCCGACAGTCGATTTGCCAACTGAGCATTCTCACTGGTTTGATTCACGGCTTGTGTAATATGAGACATAGTCGCCGTTGTCTCTTCCAAAGAAGCCGCTTGTTCCTGAGTACGGTCATTTAAATCTTGGCTACCTTGATAAATCTGATCCACATCATCCACTAAGTTATGCACACTTAATCGAGTTTCTAAAATTAATCTGGAAAGGTTTTGTAACGAGGTATTTAAAGCACACTCCACCTCGCCAAACTTACCGGAAAATTCCCCCTTAACCGATTGAGTTAAATCCCCTTTAGAAAGAGCAGAAACCACTTGCAAAATATCATCCAACGCCTCTTCCGCCTGCTCAATACTCTCATTGGTATGGTTAGCTAACACTTGTAACTCCCCTTGTGCAGGAGCAGATACGTTTTGTGAAAAATCTCCTTTTGCCATACCAGAAAGCACATGATTTACATCCATAATCACATTACTAATGCTGTTCATCGCGTGATCGACAGGTTCACGAATCGACGCCTCAACACAAGGATCCATTCGAACGGAAAAGTCCCCCGTTTGAATACCTTTTACCACCTTTAAAATGGCTTTCATGGTTCTATCCAGCGCCTCTACCGACTGATTAACCGCAACCTCCAATGTTTTTAAATCCCCTTCAGCCTTTGCATGCATTCGAACACTAAAATTTCCTTTCGCGACTTGATTTAATGTTTTGTTGGCATCGTTCACCACCATACTCACAGAGTCTAACGTATGATTAACGGCCATTGCGGCTTGTGAAATCTCATCTTTTGATGTGACTTGAATCCTCAATGACATATCCCCAGTCTGCTGAATTTTTTGTGATACCGAAACCATATCATCTAAAGGCCTAAACGCTTTACGAGCAAACAACATCACTAAAATAATCGCTAAAACAAGCCATGCAATCACAATGGCAATGCCCAAAGAGAAATTAAACTGCTGAGATTTAACCTGATCCGTCGCATCAAAAACACGCACTAAATGAGCAATCTTCTGGCCCTGTTCATCCTTTAACTCAATTCCTGCCACATCGTATATTTTATCCTGCACAGCTAGTTTTTCTGCGTATAACGTTGCGCCCTGTTTAATTTTATTAAAAAGAGGCGCATCTGTGGTTGCTAATAAAGCAGAGGTAGTTGAATCGTATAACCCAATATCTGCACTCACCGTGTTCTTCATATCTTTAAGTAATTCTGAATAATAGCGGACTAAAATCACGCCCCCCAAAATCTTACCGCGTGAATTAATGGGTATCATCGTATTAATGGCAATATGGCCATCTGGACTTTTCTCTAACCCAGAGATTGTTTTAACTTCTGACAAGGATTTTGATAATAAAAAACTATTAAATTTTGTACCAATCAATGCTTTATCCGAAGCAAACAAAACCTGATGTGCTTGATCAACCACAAAAATATCAGACAAGACATGACTCGCAGAAAGGCGGTTTAAAAGAGGTTGGATTTCATTTTCAATCTTGGAAAGGGCTTTTCGACGAATAGCCGATTTTAATTTTCGATTACGTGTAATCGTTACCTGCTGATTTTGTAGCGATCCTTGACTGCTATCGAGATAAGCAAAGTGAGCAATTTTTAACCCATTTTGTCGGCTTTTATCATAGGAACTCTGCAAAGCATCTGTTTTAAAAGAAAAGACCAACAGCAAAATCATCACCGTTAAAAAAATACTAACGACACTGCCAACGACCATTTTGGTTTTTAAGTTCATGCCAATTTCCTTAAAATAAGCGCATTCATTACAACAAAAAAAGCTTTGCATAACCACACCATATTATATGAAGTATGCAAAGCTTCTACTCGCTTCTAACTTGCCACACTTAACAAAGTAAATGAGATAAACATAGAAACGTTTATTCAAGCTAATTTATGTAAACAAACTCACTCAATTGGGTAACCCGCATCACTCCAAGCTGGAAAACCATCTCTAAAGTAATACACCTTTTGATACCCCATTTTTACCAAATCGGCTGCCGTTTGAGAAGAACGTAAACAACGGGCTCCGTTACAATACGATACAACAGGTTCGTCCTTTGCGACCGCTTCGGCAATGGCTTCAGGATTATAAACAGCTGGATTTTTACGATCTAAATGAACCGCTTCAGGAATATGCCCAACCTCCCAATCACTCTGCTTTCTGGAATCAATAAAAACCGCTCCCGATTCCCATAGTTTTTTTGCTTCTGCCGCATTAACGGTTGTTGCCCCCGCCACAGTCATTGGAGAAACCGCGGCTTGAACCCATGTTGACACAGCAAGAACACTGACCATCAATAATGCTTGTGAAGTTGTTTTAAGTAATGTTTTCATGCTTATCCCGCCTCTAGTCTTGTGTTTATTCTATCTGTTAAAAAAAGATTATCGTATCATTAACAACCTTTATTAAAGAGTTCTTATATGCTTCTACACCATACCATAAACATAAAACCAAACACCATCAATTATTTTTATCCACTCACAAACCATACCTAACCATAAAGGCGGCCATACACACCTTGTTGTGCCAAAAGCTCAAAATGGTTACCCGACTCGACAATCTCGCCCTTTTTAAACACCAAAATACGATCAGCTTGCTTAATCGAGCTAAGTCGATGTGCCACAATCAAAGTCGTTCTATTCATCAAAAATGGGGCAAGCGCCTTGTACAAATTACGCTCCGTTTCCATGTCCAGAGCCGAAGTCGCTTCATCCATAATCACCACACTTGGATCTTGCAAAATCATTCGAGCAATCGCCAATCGTTGACGCTGTCCGCCCGATAACTTAATGCCATTTCGTCCAACAATCGAATCCAACTGTTTATCAAGCCCCTTCACCACCTTAGCCAACTGCGCCTGCTCCAACGCTTGCCACATCGCCTCCTCCGAGACCTCGCGCCCTAAAGTAAGATTAAATCGAATACTTTGATGAAACAACACCGGGTGTTGCAAAACCGTTGCCACATTCTCTCGCACAGTCGATTGACCAATCTCTGTTATTGGAATACCGTCATAAAAAACATCGCCAGAATTGGCCTGATAAAAGCCCAATAACAGTTGTACCAACGTCGTTTTGCCCCCACCACTTTCACCCACCAAAGCCAGCTTTTCACCCCGTTTAATTTCAAAGCTCAGCTTATTCAATACCCACTCTTTTTTATCTAAATATCGAAACGACAAGTCTTTAACGGCCACAGAAACAGGCGCGTGCGCCTTAAATGGATTTATTTTAGAGGGGTATTGTGGCTCTTGCTCTAAATCTAACACCTCATTCACTCGCTGCAACGCCCCGCTGGCCGCACTATAACCATACTGAATCGCCAAAATTTCCTGAACCGGCCCCATCATAAACCAAAGATAACCAAAAATAGCCATCATCTCACCAATAGACAAACCAGAAAAAACCACAAACAACATGCTTGCACCACGAAACAGATCAAACCCAATCAAAAATACCATAAAAGAGAAACGGCTCGCCGCATCGCTCTTCCATGTATATGCCTCAGACTGTTGGCGAATGCTATCAGCATGACCACGAACACGATCAAAAAAAGCCCTATCTTGATTAGTGGCACGAATCTGTTGCAACGCATCCAACGTTTCTGTCAGCGACTGCTGAAATACATCCAGTGCCGTATTTTCCTCTTTTTTAAGCCGCTGAACATTGCGACCCAAACGCATCGTAAAATAAATAACCAACGGATTCAGCAGTAAAATAAACAGCGCCAATTGCCAATGCAACCAAAATAAAACAATCGAAAT
>WFNQ01000074.1 GCA_015488565.1 Thiomicrorhabdus sp. | reverse complement strand
TGAAGCGACAGCACAGCCCAGTTGGCTATATTTGGAACAAGAAAAAGCGTTATCTTGGCCAAAATTACCAGGTGGTTGGACATGTTATCGAGAAAAAGCGACTTCTCAAGTACGCTTTGGCTTATTTAAAAACGAAAATTAGATGAAGAGTTGATTTAAAAGTAGAACCGTTCTTCGGTTAGAATACCCTCAAATCTTTACATTAACTTATTTTGGTAAAAAAATATGTCTATTATTGCTGTGTACCCAGGGACATTTGACCCGATTACTGCTGGACACATGGATTTAATTAAACGTGCAGCACGATTTTATGACCGATTAGTTATCGCAGTAGCGGATAATCGTAACAAAAATACTTTGTTTACTTTGGAGGAACGCATTGCTTTAGTTGAACAAGTGTTGGAAGAATTTAATAATGTTGAGGTTCGGGGGTTTAATACGTTATTGGTCGATTTTGTGCACGAGGTCGGAGGGAATGTTCTGCTTCGTGGATTGCGTGCCGTATCTGATTTTGAATATGAATTTCAATTGGCTTCAATGAACCGTAAGTTAGCGCCTGAAATTGAGACGATGTTTATGACCCCAGCAGAGCAATATGCCTTTATTTCGTCTAGTTTAGTTAAAGAGGTATCAGTACTGGGAGGGGATGTTTCGGAGTTTGTTCACCCCGCAGTGAGCAAGGCTTTAAAGAAGAAGTCATTAAAGCCTTTATGAGACCTTTGCATGAAAGGATACATGAATAAAAAAGGTTAAATTTTCCTTTTTTGTTGTACGCCAAGGGTGCTTTCTATTGGGGGACAGCTTACGGCTACTTTAGAGTATCCTATCTTTCTCCAGCATAGTGAGTTAATAATGAGTTTTGAGAACCCTAAACACTAGTGCATTTGAGTTTCTGTCGTTTCCAGTAGATAAGGAATATGAATTTGTTTTCCATCTTTTTGATGGATTAGAATGGTTATTTTCCACTTCATTTTTTCTGTAGTACAGAAAGCCAGCATGGTTCCACCGATATAGCGCCCGCTGTCACCATGAGCAGTCAAAGCTACACGATTATATCCCATATACATATTAGCACCAGAGATGTCGAGCTCTATTTTTTCGGCAGAAATATTTTGGATAGTGAGTTCAACGCCCAAAGGGATTGCAATGGGAATAGGGTCTGGACTTATTTTCAAACGAGCCGATTGGTTACCCTGAGTGGCTGTACAAACTTGATAGTTTAAATCACAGTTTTCAATGGTTGGCCAGACGGTTGTTTTTTCAGGAGAAGAACCTTGATTACAAGCACTGAGCAGAATAGTAGAAAGCATGAAAATCGAGAGCTTCAGTACTGTTTGGGGCGAGTGGTTATTTAGTCTTAGCATTCTTTAATCATACTGCCTTTCAAGGGTGTGCTCAATAGATTTATTACGTTTTTTAAGAGGTTGATACCTTTGTCTAAACAGGGGGCATGCGAAAAGAGATAAAATATGATTGGTTGAGGCGGAAAGTGAAGGGGGACGTGAGTTACTCTTAATATTTTTAGTAAAAAATTAGGTGTAGGTTTCCCTTTTTCTTCCAAGAACTCTTTTGGGCAAAGGTCTCAGGTTAATAAACAGAGTTTAGCGTGCTAAACTAGCGATGTTTTGGTGTGAATGGGTTTGGATTGAATGGGTTACAAGTTATGGTGTTTCGTATTGTTATGGAGCTTTAGTGTCAGTGTCTTCGCGACCGAAGAGGTACGTATTGCCGTGGCTTCTAATTTTTTAATCCCATTAAAAAGCTTGGCAAAGATATTTACAAATCAAACGGGGATTCCTGTTCATATCTCAAACGGGGCAAGCGGAATGTTGTACGCCAAAGTTAAGCGTGGCGCACCTTATGATCTATTTTTCTCAGCGGATGCTCGTCGCCCTTTATTATTAGAACAGGAAGGGTTGACTGAGAAAGGCAGTCGCTTTACTTATGTGATTGGGCGTTTGGTTGCTTGGAGTCCAAATGAGAAAAAAATATCTGCGAATCTACTCAAATTGAATTCGACCAACCCAAGTTTGCGTTATCTTGCTATGGCTAATCCTAAAACAGCGCCATATGGTGTAGCATCTGTTGCCGTGCTAAAGCACTATGGATTGTATGAGTCATTAATGACTCAAAAGAAAGTGGCACTGGGTGAGAGTGTGGGTAAAGCTTATCAATATACTGTGACAGGAAATGCACAAATAGGGTTGGTTGCCAAATCTTATGTACTTAATTTAAAGCACCCAGTTAAAGGTGAGGTTTTTGATATTCCACGGGATGTCTATCCTTTATTAGAGCAACAAGTTGTGGTTATTAAAGGAAGAAAAACGCCCGCAGTGGTTAAGTTTTTAACGTTTTTTCAAACGCCTGCGATTCAGCAACAAATTCAAGCATTTGGTTATGACACTCCTTTTCCTCAGTAAGAAGATTCATGGTAAAGAGGCGACGTTATGTCGGAGATCTTAGATTTACAGCCGTTATGGATTACGCTACAAGTGGCTTCTTATACGACAGTTCTATTAATCCTAATTGGTACGCCTTTAGCATTATGGATGGCCCGGATTAAAGGCTCTAAAAAAGCTGTTTTTGAAGCGATGGTGGCACTGCCTTTAGTGCTTCCAGCAACCGTACTGGGATTTTATTTGCTGATTACGATAGGGCCAGGAGGGCCAATTGGTGATTTGTGGGCTTCTTTTGGATTTTCTCCGTTAACATTTTCTATGACTGGGTTGGTCATTGGCTCTGTTATCTATTCACTTCCTTTTGCGGTTCAGCCTTTAATGCACGGGTTTGAACAGCTTGGCAAGCGACCCATTGATGTTGCATCTACGTTGGGAGCGGGTCCCGTCGATCGATTTTTTAGTGTCATTTTACCCATGACTCGTCGTCATTACTTGGTGGCCGCCACATTAACGTTTGCGCATACCGTTGGAGAGTTTGGCGTTATTTTAATGATTGGAGGTAATATCCCAGGGGTGACTCAAGTCGCTTCTATTGCTGTTTACGATCATGTGGAAGCCATGGAGTACTCTCAGGCACATGTCTTGTCGGCCATTATGCTGGTAATGAGTTTATTGGTTCTTACTATTGTGTATGGATTGAATCGAAAAATGGAAATTAAAACAAGAGAGGGTGGTTCAGAGTGAGTCTAAAAGGGAGCTTAACGCTGAAACGTGATTGTTTTTGTTTAGAAACAGGAGGGTTTGAGCTTCCATTAAAAGGTGTTACGGCTATTTTTGGACGCTCAGGATCTGGAAAAACAACGCTATTACGTTGTTTAGCTGGCTTGGAGAATGATGTCATAGGGCAGCTCTCTTTTAATGGTCAAGTTTGGTTAAAAGAAAAAGAACAATTTCCAGTTCATAAGCGTAAATTGGGGTATGTGTTTCAAGAAGCTAATTTGTTCCAACACTTAACGGTGGAACAAAATCTTTGGTATGGGTTTAAGCGTTACAAGTGGTTAATTAAGGGTAAGGTCACAATCCATTTTAAGCAGGTGGTGGCTTGGTTAAGCCTAGAGCCGTTGTTGCAGCGCAGTCCAAATACCCTCTCAGGAGGAGAGCGGCAGCGTGTGGCCATTGGTCGAGCCTTACTTTCTCAACCTAAGATATTATTAATGGATGAGCCTATGGCCTCTTTAGATCTGTATGCGAAACGTGAAATAATGCCGTATTTAGAGCGATTAAGAGATGAGCTAGCGATTCCTATGTTGTACGTCACGCACTCTCCTGATGAAGTGGCGCGTTTAGCCGATTCCGTTCTCTTTATGGAGCAAGGCCGTATTACACATTTTGAAGCGATTGAGGAGGCACTTAATCACGTTGGAACTCCGCTTTATCAAGGTGAAAACCCACGAGCTGTATTAAATGCTGAAATTGAATATCATGACAGGGAAGATGGTTTAACTTGTTTAAAGGTAGGTCAAGAGTCTTTATGGGTGCCCGAAATATCAAAGCAAAAGGGTGAAAGAGTAAGAGTGGTTGTTTCCGCTCAGCATGTGAGTCTACTGGCCGATAAGCCAGAAAAATGTTCTGTGTTAAATCATTTACATGTCACAATTAAATCCATTGAAGCAGTAAGTGACTACGGCATATTGGTTCACCTTAGAGTTGCCAATGAAGAGTGGCCACTTCTTGCTAAGATAACGAAACGCTCTCATAGAATATTAAATTTGAAAGAAGGTCAGCAATGGATTGCAGCGATCAAGTCTGTTTCCATATTGAATTAACC
>WFNQ01000073.1 GCA_015488565.1 Thiomicrorhabdus sp. | reverse complement strand
CTCATAAGTTGGGCGGGTTTGATTCGAAATGGAAATGCGTCATGACTGTGAAGTAGAGCCAAGGTTTGCCCCTTTTTTTCGCCATGGTCTGCGTTAAGATATGCGTTAAGGTGCATACTTCGTTGTTTGGCCAAATAAAAGAGTGGGGCGATATGAAGCTCACTGCCTAAAAGAAGTAGATTCTCTGTTGGTTCTATTTGAGGAGGAGAGCGAAGAGTAGAAGGTGTTATTTGTAGCTGGGAGGAGGTGGTCGTGACCACTTTTTTTTTGCCTAAAAATTGCAGATGATGTTGAGTGCTGAATGGGGTATGTTGAAATAAAAAGAGTCTCTCATCACTGTTGGACAGTTGAAATTGATCGTTGATATGAAATAGGGGGGGGGAATTTTTTAGAGTCGTAGATGACGACTTTTGTGTTGGAAAGCAAGTTGAAGGCAGTTTAAGGCTAATAAGCCAATAACCCCCTTCTTGTTCTGTTTGAGAAATATGATCAATGGGATAGGCTTGCATGATATTTATACATTTGGGTTACGATAAACAGGACGACCCTGAAAAAAAGTTTGTTCGACGGTGCCAATAAATTCCCAGCCTTGAAAGGGGGTATTTTTGCCTTCACTCACCATGTTTTCAGGGTTTAATGTCCAGTAACCATGCGGGTCTAAAATGCATAAATCGGCGGAATGATTGTTTTTTAGGCTACCAGTCTGAATGCTTAAAATACTGGCGGGGTTATGGGTGACGGCACGAATGGCGGTCATTAAATCCAGTCCGTAATCATTGACCAGTTTAAGCAGGAGAGGCAATAAGGTTTCTAACCCACTGATGCCCGGAAGGCTTTCACCAAAGGGCAGTAGCTTATCGTCTTTGTGAATGGGGGTGTGGTCGCTGACCACGGCATCAATCACGCCTGTTTTTAGACCATTTAATAGTGCTTGTTTGTCGGCCATGCTGCGTAAGGGGGGGGAAACATGAAACAGGCTGTTAAAGCCTAATACATCCATTTCAGTTAAGTGCAGTTGGTGAATTGCCACATCACAGGTAATTGGTAAACCACGTTGTTTGGCTTCGGCAATCATTTCTACGGAACGGGCGCAGGAGAGTTGTGAAAAATGGGCGCGAATGCCGGTTTCTTCTACCAAAATTAAATCTCGTGCTAAGGCGGATGTTTCGGCAGAAGGCGGAATTTCAGGTAAGCCCATGCGTGTACTGACCATGCCGCTGTGTGCCACGCCATTGTTTTTAAGTTGGCGGTCTTCACATCGGAGCATCACCACAATGTCATGCGAGGCGGTGTACTCTAAGGCATTTTTAAGAGTTAAGGCATTTTGAATGGGTTGATTGGCTTGGCTCAGCGCAACACAGCCTGCTTGTTTTAATGCGTAAATACTGCTTAAGCGTTCGCCTTGTAAGGCTTGTGTTAAGGCGCCTATGGGCATGACAAATGCGGTGGCGGCTTGACGCGCTCGGCGTTGCAGTAGCTCGGTAACCGCTTGGGAGTCGTTTACGGGGGTGGTATCGGGGGGGCAACAAATGCTGGTAATACCACCTGCCACCGCCGCTTGGGTTTCCGTGGCGATGGAGCCGGCATAGTGGCTGCCGGGTTCGCCTAAGCGGGCTTGTAAATCAACTAATCCAGGAATAATCCACTTATCTGTGGCATCCAGCTCTTTATCAGGACTGAATCCTTCAGGAGGGTGAGCGCCAATGCCAGCAATTTTGCCACGAGAGAGGTAGAGGTTGGTGATTTTATCAATGTTTTGGGCAGGGTCAATTACACGTCCGTTGGTGATAGCGAGTCTCATGCTTGCTCCTCCTGAGCGGTTTCTTGAACGCTTTTCTCTGTTTGGTACTGGGTGAGTTGCGCGGCATTGCTCATAATAATCGACATCACTGCCATGCGAACGGCAATGCCGTAGGTAACTTGCTCTAAAATAACCGATTGCGGGCCATCGGCCACCGCCGATTCAATTTCAACGCCACGGTTAATGGGGCCAGGGTGCATGACAATGGCATTTGGTTTGGCCAGTGCTAGACGTGCTTCGGTGAGACCGTAGAGTTTAAAAAATTCTTTTTCGCTGGGAATAAGGGCACTGGTCATGCGTTCATTTTGCAGGCGTACCATAATAATGACATCCACGCCTGTAATGCCCTCTTCCATATTGTGATATATGTGTACGCCTAAGGCTTCAGGGTTTTCTGGCATGAGGGTTTTAGGCCCTACGACTCGAATTTCTCGCGCTTCTAAAATACTGAGAGCTTGAATTTGTGATCGTACGACACGGCTGTGTTGTACATCGCCAACAATGGCAATTTTAAGGTCAAAAATATCGCCCATGTGCTTACGAATAGTAAACATATCGAGCATCGCTTGTGTGGGGTGGGCGTGTTGTCCATCGCCTGCGTTGAGTACGTGTACATGGGGGGCAACGTGCTGGGCAAAAAATTGTGCCGCGCCACTTTGAGCATGGCGAATAACAAACATATCGGCTTGCATTGCCTGTAAATTCCATAACGTATCGAGCAGAGATTCGCCTTTTTTGGTGGCAGAGGTTTGAATGTCTAGGCTGGAGACATCGGCAGAAAGGCGTTTTTCGGCAATTTCAAAGGTGGTACGGGTACGGGTGCTCGGTTCAAAAAACAGGTTCATAATGCTTTTACCACGTAGTAAAGGCACTTTTTTAATCTCGTTGGTATTGGGATTAATAAAGGATTCGGTGGTGTCTAAAATTTCAGTCAGGTGGTGCGCTTTTAGGCCTTCAAGGGTTAGAAAATGGTGCAGTTTTCCAAGCTCATTGAGTTGAATGTTTGGACTGGACAGACGTGAACTCATGCGGTTTCCTCCTGTTTTTCTAAAAGCGTCACTTTTAAGGGGTCGGGTCCGGTGACTTTAATGGTTTTATGGCATTCGATGGTCATGCCGACAATATCGGCCTGAAAGGGCAGCTCTCGGCAGCCTTTTCGATCGAGTAAGGTGACTAAGGTCACGCTTGCTGGGCGACCATAATCAAAAATTTCATTTAAAGCGGCGCGAATGGTACGCCCAGTGAACAGTACATCATCGACTAAAATAATGTGTTGGTCGTCTACACCCCAAGGAATATCGGATGGTTTAATGGTGGGGTTTAAGCCAATTTTAGAAAAATCATCGCGGTAAAATGAGATATCAATCACCCCAAGTGGATCGGGTAATTCCAGTTTTTGATGCAGTTTTTGTGCCACCCATTCGCCACCCGTGCGAATGCCAATCATTTTAGGGGATCGTTTTAGAATGTCTTTTTGGCGTAATTGAGTGCAAATGGCTTCAATAAGCGTATCGGCTTGAATATTAAGTTCCGTCATAAAACGTCCTAAGTTACCTTGGTTTGTGCATGAGTCAGTGCATTGGCTTGAAGCCAGTTTTCTAAAATAATTTGTGCCGCATGGTCATCAATATGGGTTTGTTTGAGTTGGCGACTTTCAGCGGCAATGGAGCTGAGCTGTTCTTCCATATAAAAAATAGGGCAGTGGTAACGGCCACTAAGGCGTTGACCAAATTTACGAGCGGGCTGGGTTAAGGCTTGTTCCGAACCATCTAAACGCATGGGCAGACCCACCACAATGGCAACGGGTTGCCATGCTTCAAATAGGCGGCTAATGTGTTCCCAATCGGGTTTGCCATCTTTGCTTTTTACAATGGTTTCGGGGCTGGCCGTTTGGGTAATGGTTTGCCCTATGGCCACGCCAATACGTCGTAAACCAAAATCAAACCCAATGACGACCCCTGAAAGGCGCTCGGTTGCTTTGTGTTTAGGCATTTCCCGCCTCTAAGGTTAAAAATTCGGGAGAGATGCCTAGGGTTTCCAGTGCCACCTGCCATTTTTGTTCAATGGGGGTGTCAAACAGCAAGCTTTCGTTATAAGAAATGGTGAGCCAACTATTGCTCTGTATCTCTTGGGCGAGTTGACCCGGTTTCCAGCCTGAAAAGCCAAGGCAGATTAGAAATTGTTCTGCGGCTTGGTTTTTACTTAATGCTTCGACAAAATCATCTGAAAATGTCATGGTCAGTCCATCAGGTAAAGCAACAGAGCTTTTCCATTGGCCTTCTGGTTTATGAAAAATAAAGCCTTGCTCCACATCCACAGGCCCACCTTGTAAGATGGGTTGCTCTAAAAAAGAGACATTTTCAGGGGGGGGGAAATTAAAGTGGCTTAATAAATCTTGTACTTGAAAGTCTTGTGGTAAATTCACCACAAACCCAGTTGTTCCGTGCTCATTGTCTTCCATGATATAAATAACGGTTTTTTCGAACCAGCTGCCATTTAGAGAGGGCATGGCAATTAAAAAATGATGTTCAAGTGAGGATAGTTTTTTCATGGAATAAATTATAACAGAGAGATTCGTTGTGCCATGGCGTCTGTTTGAAATATTTTTCCGTGTTCATCGACGGCAAATACATATTGAACTCCCATGGATTGTGCAATGGTTTCCCACTGCGCCGTCCCCGCAATTAAAAGTGCCGTTGCGGCGGCATCGGCGGTAATGGCGTTGGGGTGTAATACCGTAACTGATGCAAAGCTGTGTGCCGGGTAGCCCGTTTTAGGATTTAGAATATGAGAAAAGGATGTTCCCTGCCATTCAAAGTACCGTTGATAACTACCTGAGGTGACCACGCTTTCTCCACTTTTTAGGGTAAGGCTTGCCAGCACTTGGCTTGGCTGTTGTGGGTTTTGAATACCCACCTTCCAAGGCGCACCATTTTTAGAGCCAATGGCTTTCATATCCCCTCCTATGCTTACCAGCGCGTTTTGAATCCCCGATTTTTGTAAACGCTCTAGCGCCATATTAATGGCCAAGCCTTTGGCGTTGCCGCCAAAGTCGAGTTGTACATTGGGGTTACGGCTGTGTAGTTCATTGCCTTTAAAATAAATATCCATGATGCTGGGGTGACTGTTAAGCCAGCGTTGAATCGCTTGTGTGCTGGGTGGTGGCCCTTGCCATGTTTCAGAATGAAAGCCCCAAAGTGCAACCAGTTGTCCAATACCGGGATCAAACAGCCCTTGGCTTTGTTCGGTGAGTTTTTGAGAGGTTAAAATAAATGCTTTTACCGATTCCGCTACCTCAATCGGTTGTTGCTGAGCAATGGCTTGATTGATTTTACTGACAATGCCGCCTTGCTCCCAAGCATGCCACTGCTGATGAAATTGATGAAACTGCTGTTCAACGGATTGAATGGCTTGTTCCGTTTGTTTTTCTTGATGCGGGGGGGGGAAAATTAATATATTCACAAGCGTGCCAAAAACAACGATAGTGGCTTTGTGTGGCGGTGGGGGCGAGGAACTACACTGAGTGAGTAGGGCAACAAAAAATAGCACTCCCAAAAGTAAAGTTTTTTGTCGTAAGTTACTTAAAAAGAAACGTTGTACTTTCACGCTTGAACCTATTTATAACGTATATAACGTAGAAGAAGTATTATGCCATGTTCGAATCACTTATCGTATTTTCGTAATAGTCATGATTTTATTTTTTGTGTTTTTAGTGCGCATAAGAGCGATTATTTCGGGTTTTTATACTCATTTATCTTGATCTGATTACTTGCTTTAATACGAGTGATTGTGTGGTAAAGTTGATTTTAGATAAGGCTTTGGCTGATTGATGGGTGATGTTTTGGCTATAATCGTGATAGATTTTTTAGATAAAAGGATAGGGACATGAATCGGACGCTAACAGGAAAAGAGCAAGAAGTACCTGAGGGTGAGACCATTGTGTCACAGACGGATCTGCATGGCACGATTGTGAGTGTGAATGATACGTTTGTTCGAGTGAGTGGCTATGCACGTGAAGAGTTGATTGGGCAACCGCATAATTTATTGCGTCACCCAGATGTACCCAAAGCCGCGTTTAAAGATTTATGGGAGACCATCCAGTCGGGAAAACCTTGGACACAGTTGGTAAAAAACCGTTGTAAAAATGGCAATCACTATTGGGTTGAGGCCAATGTGACACCGGTCTTAAAAAATGGTGACGTTGTTGGCTACCTGTCGGTTCGTCGCCGAATTAGCGATGCTCAAAAGCAAGCCGCAGAAGCGGCGTATAAAGCGATAGAAGCGGGCAAAGTATCATTAAAAAATGGCTATGTTCATACCTTGGGGAAAAAGCTGAGTTTATTAAATCACTTTAACCCTGTTTTTATGTTGGTTTTATTAACAGTTCTCACCAGCTTAGTGGGCATTTTAGATGCATTGGATGTATTTCATGCGCCTTGGTTAGTGCAGTTAGTTGTGTTATCCGTGGTATTGGCTTATGCACTATTTGTGAGTCGTTTTATTCGCCGTAAAACAGATGCTTTTGTGACCGTATCAAAAGCCATTGCAGAAGGTGACTTTACGAAGCTGATTAATACGTATGGCACGACTTGGATTTCAGATTTAGCCTCTAGCTTGCGAATTATGCAAATTCAAATGGGGGCAACTTATGAAGAGAATCGAGTACAGTTAAATCAAAATATACGTTTAACAAAAGCGTTAAATAATGCCTCGACTCCCATGATGGTTGTGAATAAATTGAATGAAGTCATTTTCATGAATAAGGCCTTGAATCGTTTGTGGCAGTCTCATCAGAGTATGTTAGAAATGGAGTTTAAAGATTGGAATCCTAATGGCTTAATTGAACAACCATTAACGCTATTTAATCAAGGAGCTTCTGGCGTCACTATTTTTTCGGAAGACTTGTTGGAAAAGCGTCATTATGAAGTGGTGCTTTCGGGAATCACATTAGAAGTAATCAAGCGTCCCGTTGTGAATGATGCAGGAGAGTGTATTGGTTCGATTATCGAGTGGCAAGACTTAACACAGCAACGTAAAGTAGAGACGACGTTAGATAACGCGATGAAGTGTGCGGCAAAAGGGCACACCAGTGTGTGTTTAGAGACCGATGGTTTGGATGGTTTTTATCTGTATACCGCGAATAATATTAATAATTTATTGGCCAGTTTAAATGATGCGATTGAAGGCATGGTTGAAGTGATGGTGGCATTGGCCAGTGGCGATCTTTATAAGCGAATCGATAAAAACTTTAGCGGTTCATTGGCGGCCATGAAAGGCGCCACCAATAGCTCATTGGATAACTTGAGCCGTATTATGTTGCAAATTAAAGGGGTGTCAGAAGCCACATTGGGGTCGGCTAAAGAGTCTGAAACCGTCTCTAATTATTTGGCAGATCGAATGCAAGAGGCCGCGGCAACACTGCAAGAAATTAATACCGATATGCAGGGTATTAACGATATGCAATCAGAAAACTCAGGGCAGTTAATTGGAGTATCGGGTATCGCGAAAGAAGCGATTACCTTAAATCAACAGGCACGGACTTCAATGGATGATTCGATTCATGCGATGGAAAGCATTACCAGTACATCTGAACGTATTGAAGCCATTATTGGTCTAATTGATGGCATTGCTTTCCAAACGAATTTATTGGCATTAAATGCCGCGGTGGAAGCGGCACGAGCTGGGGAGCATGGGCGCGGTTTTGCTGTGGTAGCGGGTGAGGTACGTAATTTGGCTGGAAAATCGGCTGAAGCGGCGAAAGACATTAAAGCCTTAATTCAAGAGTCAGGGGCTAAAGTCCATGAAGGCGCAGATAAAGTAAAAGCCACACACGCGCTCTTTGGAAAGGTGGAAGAGAGTGTCGCTAAAATGGGAGTTACATTGGATGAGGTTGTGTTATCCATTCAGCATCAGCAATCAAAAGTCTCGGATATGACGCAAGCCGTGAATGCGTTAGATCATAATATTCAAAATAATGCGGCTTCGGTAGAAGAGACCTCTGCCACGGCGTTGTCATTGAGTTCACAAGCAGAAATACTCAATCATGAGGTACAAAAATTTAAAATTAATACAGCAATTACCGAGGTGAATAGTGAGTTTCCTGAAATATATGGCGTGTGTTTATCGGATATTTGTGAAAATATGCGTTTGTGGAAAACTCGCACTCAATCGTATTTGAATGGGATTAAGGTTGAATACAACGAAGCTGAAGCAGCGCATATTGAAAAAAGTGAATTATTTTCTGCTTTAGCTACGCTGTTGCAACATGAGCCAAGTTTGGCCAGTCTTCCTGTTTGGAAGGAGGTTAACGCATTACATAAACAGCAGTATCACGCTCTTTCAGAGGCGCTGTCATTCAGAAACCGATCGGACAATATGTCACTGGAGTCCTTAAATCAATTGGATGAATGGATTAAACAGTACCTTAAGGCGACTGATAGGCTGGATCAGAAATTGTGTGAATTAGAGCGACACTTGTTTCAAGAAAGTCAAAAACAGCTTCCACACCATTAATATATTGATTTTTGGATAGGTCTTTGCTCAAGGAGTGCGTCAATGCCCCATTTTTTCCCCAAGAAACGGGTCAAATATCATATCCACTGTTTGTCGATGAAGTTATAAAAAAGTAGGTTCGGTATCAAGCTTATTCATTGATAGAGCGGGGGGATAAATTGAGGGCGTTCAGTTTTTCTGTTTGGCCAAAGACTTCAGCAAATTCCTTCAGTGTTTTTCCCGTGGAATGTGCTTGTTTACAGTCCACTTGGTATAAGCGTTTAGCAATGCTCCACTCTGCTTTTACCATGGCGCCCATCATGGACGTGTGACCGCGTTTATCTTTTAAGCATGCATTGGCTCCGTATTGAAGTAAAATTTCAACCGCCTTTTTCTGGCCGTGATAGGTTGCCATCATTAAAGCGGTATAGCTTTGATGGTTACGCAAATCGACTGGAAATCCATGGTTTAAAAATTCGGTAAGCGTCGCTGTTTCTCCCATTTTGGCAGCGGCAAAAAAATAGTCGGTTAGTTGTTGATTGGCAGAGGCCGAAAATGGCACGATGAATAGTGCTAGGATGAGATAAAGTGATTTCATACGATGATCCCTCTGTGTTTTTTGAATGTGTATTTGAAGCCTCCTTTTATTTAGAGGCTTCAGGATTACTTTTTTAGGGTATTTTAATAGTCATTTAGTACAGAAGAGGGGCTAACTGATTTCTGACGGGACTGACCTGATAGTTGTTTTACTTGATCTAGATTACCATTGACGGCTTTGGTGATTTTCGTTCCAAAATCGATATCCGCTTGGTAGAAAAAACTCAGCATAACGTGCTTGGTTTTATTGTCTTTTACTTGGCCTAAGTCTCCAGCAAGGTTATTAATTAGGTTTTCTTTTTCTTGATGGCTGAAGCTGCGATATAGTTTTCCAGCTTGGCTAAAGTTATTTTCTTTGCTGATTTTTTTCTGTTGTGCCATGCCTGAAACGGATTTAACCTCATAACGAGCGGTATCATCTTCAACAAGGTTTGCGATTCGGCTGGGTTGATAGTTTACATCTGAGGTTTGTTGACCCTGGTTGCCCATTCCATCTTGATTCCAGTTATTGATAGCTACTTTTGCACGGTTAATGGGCAGTTGTTGATGGTTTGCGCCTAAGCGATACATTTGGGTATCGGCATAAGAAAATACACGACCTTGCAGTAAACGATCTTCTGATGGCTCTATGCCCGATACGATGTTTGCAGGAGAAAATGCTGACTGTTCTGTGGCTTGAAAAAAGTTGCCTGGAATGCGATTAAGAGTCATTGTTCCAACCTTCATATCAGGAATATCTAACCACATTTTAGTGGCATCTAATGGATTGTAATCAAGTTTGCTAAACTCGGAGGGTTTTAACGTTTTAATATACAAATCCCATTTAGGGTAATTTCCAGCCGTAATGTTTTCATACAGATCATTTGTGGCATGACTAAAGTCTTTTGCTTGTATTTTGGCCGCCTCTTGAGTCGTCAGGTTTTTAATTCCCTGTTGTGTTTTCCAGTTAAATTTAACATAGGTTACATCGCCTTGCGCATCAATCATTTTATAGGCATGTACGCCCCAACCATCTGTTTGACGTAGGTTAGCAGGTGTTCCAAAATCAGAATATAGCCACGTTAACATGTGTGTGGATTCTGGTACATGGCTGAAAAAATCAAAATATCGATTCGGGTCTTGTTTGTTGGTAACCGGAGACGGTTTAAGGGAGTGCACCATGTCAGGAAACTTAATGGCATCACGAATAAAGAATACTGGTAGGTTATTACCGACTAAATCCCAGTTGCCTTCCTCAGTATAAAACTTGGTTGCAAAACCACGAGGATCACGTAGTGTTTCAGGAGAGCCTTTTGAGTGCACAACCGTTGAGAACCTGACAAAAACCGGTGTAACCTGATTTTTGTCAAAGACAGATGCTTTGGTTAAGTCGCTAATGTCTTTTGTGGCAACAAACTCGCCATGTGCGCCTGTTCCTCGTGCATGAACAACTCTTTCAGGAATGCGCTCTCGGGCAAAGCGTTGTAGTTTTTGAATCAGTTGTACATCTTGTAATAAGACCCCGCCGTGTTCACCAGCGGTGTAAGAGTTTTGATTGTCGCCTACCGTGGCGCCATTATCTCGAGTTAATTGTGGTGCTTCAGCATGTGCAGTGCCCATTAAAATAACCGTAGAGATTGCTAAACTTAGTTTTTTCATAGTGGTATTCATCATATTATTCCTTATGGATGTAAAAATAAATTAACCAGTTTGTATTGTTTTTATGTATCGTTTATCATCTTATTAATAGACAAGAGTAATAGCAATTTGATTTTTTCACTGGTATGGATAGGTTTTTTCTATACAGAAAAGAAAAGATCCCTTTTAAAGAAAAATAGATGAATATTAGAGATTTAAAGTATGTCATTGCGGTTGCAGAACTACGTAGTTTCTCGCTGGCAGCGGAGCAATGTTATGTGAGCCAGCCAACATTAAGCAGTCAAATTAAAAAGCTTGAGGGGGAGTTGGATATCAAGTTATTTGAGCGCTCAAATAAACGTGTGATACCAACCTCCGTTGGAGAAGAGATTGTTTTATCAGCGAAAAAGGTCATAAAAGAGGTGGATCGTATTCATGATCTTGCAAAAGCGGCTAAAGATCCTTTATCTGGCCGTTTTAGATTAGGTGTTTTTCCGACGCTTGCAACCTATATTTTTCCTAAAATTGTAAAACCAATCAAAACGTGTATGCCTAATTTAAAGTTAATTTTAATTGAGGATAAAACCGATCATCTGATTGAACAGCTTAATTCGGGTAAAATTGATGCCGCATTGTTAGCACTGCCCGTTCAGAGTGATGCTTTTCATACTAAGGTCTTATTTGACGACTATTTTTGTCTTGCGGTTTATGAAGGGCATGAGTTGGCTAATGCGGATGAAATAGACCAGCATTCTCTGCTTGGTATTAATTTATTGTTACTTGAAGAGGGACACTGTTTTAGAGAGCAAGCGTTAGCGGTATGCAGCTTAGTGGGGGCAAGTGAAGAACCTGATTTTCGTGCAACGGGGCTTGAAACGTTGCGGCAAATGATTAAGGCAGGAACAGGAATTACATTAATGCCTGAAATTGCCATTTCCGATCATGACACCGATATTTGCTATATCCCTTTTAAAGAACCGCGTCCGAAACGAACCATTGGAATTGTGTGGCGAAAAACACTGGTTAAACACCAAGTGATTGATGAATTAATTCGTATAATGAGGCCTTTGCACGAAAGAATGCGCGGATAAAACAGGTTAAAATATGTCTTATTTTCATTGTATCTCAAGGGCACTTCCTACGGAGTACAGAGGCGCTAAGTCGTTAAAAGTGGTTTAAGGCTGATTTATTTTTATCAGTAAGAACACAATAATAACCGCTAAAATCAATGAGATTCCCTGCCAAAACACCACTGGATTGCGCTCCATTAAAGGGGGGCGACTTTTATTGAGAAACGCCTTATTGGGTTGGCGCAAATTAAACAGCAATTCGGATATCTCTTCGTATCGCTTATTGGGGTCTGGGTGTACCGCTTTTTTGATGGTTTCATCCACCCAAGCAGGGATGTCTCGATCTTTATTGAGCATACTGCGATATTGCAATCGTTTTTGTTCTGCTCGTGTATGTGCTTTGGCCATTTGTGTGCCATAAGGGTGCTCGCCTGAGAGCATTTGATAACAGATGACACCAAGAGAGAATTGATCGGATCGAGCCGAGCCGAGTTCACCTAAAAAGCATTCGGGGGCGGTGTACAGTGCTGTACCTAGCACGGTTTGTTGTTCAATGGGGCTTTCAAGTTCAGACAGACCCGCCACTTGCACCGAGCCAAAATCGATGATTTTAACGGTATCGGTTTCATCAATCATAATATTATCGGGTCTTAAATCTTGATGAATCATCTCCTGTCGATGAAAAGCACGCAGTCCTATTGCGACCTGTTCAATGATATTACGAACGGTCTCTAGGTCTGGTTTGGGGTGGTCAATCATCCACTGCTTAAGGGTTTTTCCTTTGATGTATTCGGTTACGATGTATAAAAAGTTTCGTTTTCGATTTTGCTGGCAGGGCTTGAGTACGTGACTGTTGTTAATGCGACGTGCCACCCATTCCTCCATTAAAAACCGTTCCAAGTACTCTGGATTACCTCGAAGGTCTACCGAGGGAATTTTGATGACCACCTGTTCGTTACTCTCAATATCTACCGCTAAATAGATATGGCTACGGTGGCTTTTTTGTAGCTCTCGAATGATTCGAAAGCCATCAAACTCCATTCTGGCTTGCAGTTCGGGTGGAAAGGGTAAGGTGGTGAGTTTTTGATAGACTTCATCGACCTCTTGTTGAGGCAACTGGTCTATGCGAACAATTTGAATACTGACATTGTCATCACTGCCTTGCTTGAGGGCTTCTTCAATAATCTGTTGTGCCGCTTGGTCTAAATCATTGTGATGAGTCTGAATGGTTTCGGTGATAAATTTATCTTGTACAAATTCATACACGCCATCAGTGGCTAAAACAAACAGATCCCCTTTATCTAAAGGCAGTGATTGGTAGTCTAAGTCTAGCCACTCTTTCATGCCTAAAGCGCGTCTTAAATAGCTTTTATCCTTGGTCACCCACAATCGATGGTCTTCAGTTAATTTTTCAAGATTTTGCCCCGATACCCGATAAACACGTGTATCGCCCACATGAAAAATATGGGCGGTATTCGATTTAATAATCAGTGTGGTAAAAGTGCAAACATAGCCACGGTCGGGTGAGTAGCGATAAGGGCTGTTGCGGGTTTGTAGATATAACCAAGAGTTGGTCGCTTTAAGAACACGCTGAACCGAGGTTTTAACCGTCCAAGATTCAGAGGTGCAATAGTAGTCGTCTAAAAAACCTTTGACCGCCACTTCACTGGCATGTTGGCTTACTTCACTGCTGCTGATGCCATCGGCTAAGCCAATGGCGACCCCCTTTGAGGTGAGAAGGGGCTCTTTAGGGATGCACGCACCATGAAAGTCTTGATTGATCTTTTTGCACCCCTTATCAGAGGCTTGTCCAATAGAGACTTGTAATTGATTGGCCATTTTTGATCCTTGCAATAAAAAACCTCCTATTCGTGATGAATGGAGGTTCTATTTTTTATGGACTCGTTCAAGAGGCTCGTAAGCGATTATTTACTGATTTTACGATCAGGGCAGGTTCTTACGTGGGTGTAATATAACGGCAAGGCGACAAAGACCAAACCGCCGACTAAGTTACCCAGTACCGTAGGAAGCTCATTCCAAATTAAGTAATCCATTACAGTAAAATCGCCACCCATAATCATAGAGAAAGGGAACAAGAACATGTTGACGATTGAGTGCTCAAAGCCCATGTAAAAGAACAACATGATAGGCATCCACATGGCCATAATTTTACCGGTTGCAGAGGTCGAAATCATCGCGCCAACGACACCCATTGAGACCATCCAGTTACACAGCATACCGCGCATAAAGATGGTTGCCCAACCTTCAGCACCATGCTCTTGATAGCCCACGGTTCTTGACTCTCCAATGTGCGCTACTTTATCGGCAATAGCCCCACCATCAATGTTAAAACCGTAAGTCATAATAAAAGCCATAATAAACGCAACGGTTAATGCACCGCCTAAGTTTCCTAAAAAGACCCAGCCCCAGTTGCGTAAAATTTGCTTAACGGTGACCCCAGGTCTTTTATCCAGCCATGCTAAGGGAACGAGCGTAAATACGCCGGTAAGTAGGTCAAATTTCATTAAATACAGCATAATAAAACCAACGGGAAAGAGTACCGCACCTAGCAGAGCAGAACCCGTTTGCACCATAACGGTAATCGCAAACATCGCAGCCAGTGCAAGCACGGCACCTGCCATAAAGGCTCGAATGACGGTGTCTTTTGCGGACATATAAATTTTGGATTCACCCGCGTCCACCATTTTGGTTACAAATTCTGACGGTTCTAAATAAGACATATTTTTCTATTCCTCTCCGTGTAATTAAATTCCCAGTATTCAAACCGCCTCCTAGGAGGCGGCGTTATTGGGGCTATAGAACCATGACTAGCAAATGTTAAGCCAAAAAAAAGATTATTTTTTGAGGTGATAATCAAGAGCGTAATAAAAGGAGATTACAGATAAAAAATAGGGTTTATAGTTATTTTTAGAGAGTCTATTGGTAAATGAAATAGAACAGTGCACAAAATAGGTGCGCTTTGCCCTTTTTTATTTTTCTTTTGAGCTGGTCTCGGACAAAGCCCTCTATTTAAGATTTTTTGTCACTATCCAGCAAGGAGTCAATATTTGAAGTAACAGTTCAGGTAGTGATTGAGTCGTTACGATCTTTTTAAAATCGTAAATTCAAGACAGTCAAAGAGTAACCCAGCAATATTCAAATCAAATTGTTTATCCAGTTCTCGAATGCAGGTGGGGCTGGTCACGTTGATTTCGGTGATGTAGTCGCCAATCACATCCAGTCCAACAAAGTACAGTCCTTTGGCCTTTAGGGTGGGGGCAATTTGTTGGCAGAGCCAGCGTTCTCTTTCGGTAATGGGCATACCAACGCCTGTTCCCCCTGCGGCGATGTTGCCACGGGTTTCACCTTCGGCGGGAATTCTGGCCAGAGTGTAGTCGAGAGGGTCGCCATTGATGAGCAGGATGCGTTTATCGCCCTCTTTAATTTCGGGCAAATAGCGTTGCGCCATAATGTGGTGTTTGCCATGATCGGTCGTGGTTTCGATAATGACGCTAATATTAGGGTCGTCTTGTTTGACTCTAAAAATGGACGCACCGCCCATGGCATCCAGTGGTTTTAGAATGGTGTCTAAGTGGTCTTTAATAAAGGTTTTTAGTTGTAACGCATTGGCAGACACCAGTGTGGGCGGAATGCATTCTGGAAACCAACTGGCAAAGAGTTTTTCGTTGGCATCGCGCAGGCTTTGCGGTTTGTTAACCACTAATACCCCTTGCGCTTCGGCGAGTTCTAACATGTGGGTACTGTAGAGATAGTCGTTGGTAAATGGGGGGTCTTGGCGAATTAAGATAATATCCAGCTCTTTGAGCGCCATGTCGTGTGTGCCGCCAAATCCGTAGTATTGTGCGTCTTTCTCTCTGTCCCACACCTTGAGTTCACTGACTTGCGAAAACGGTTGACCATTTTTAAGATAGAGGTCTTCGGGTTGCATGTAAAACAGGGTATGACCACGACGTTGTGCCTCTAACAACATGGCAAATGAGCTGTCTTTATGGGGTTTGATATGTTGGATGGGATCCATTACGATGCCGACGTTGAGCATAACCGTTGTCCTTTTTGAGTTAACCGAAGTGGCCAT
>WFNQ01000072.1 GCA_015488565.1 Thiomicrorhabdus sp. | reverse complement strand
GCGGTGGTGGGTTCGTCGGCAATGAGTAAATCGGGTTCGCAGGCCAACGCCATGGCAATCATAACACGTTGTTTTTGCCCCCCCGATAGTTGATGTGGATACCACTCATAACGGGCTTTGGCTTCGGGAATGCCCACCTCTTCAAACAGTGAAATCACTCTTGTTTTTGCTTTTGACCTGCTGAGGTTTAAGTGAACTCTGATCACTTCGGCCACTTGCTCCCCTACTTTCATTACAGGGTTAAGCGAGGTCATCGGTTCTTGAAATATCATGGCAATTTTTTTGCCTCGTACTTTCTGCATTTTAAATTCAGGCAGTTGAAACAGGTCTTGTTGTTCTAATAAAACCGAACCCGATGTGACTCGAAGGGCTTCGGGCAACAGACGCATAATCGCCAGTGAGGTTAAGGACTTACCGCTACCCGATTCGCCAACCAGCGCAAAAATTTCTCCCCCCCCTATTGAGAAGCTAATATTATTAATTAACGGCGTATCATCAACTAAAACGGTTAGGTTTTGAACACTTAAAATGGTTGAGGTTTCATTATTCATCATATTTTGTCTTGTGTTTTATTGAACATTTATACCTATGAATTCATAGGGGGGGGAATTTTTAACCCTTAGTTTTTAATTCTTATAACGCTAATTTCTTAACCCTAATTATTACGTCTTGGGTCTAACACGGTTTGCACTCGGTCTGAAAACAGGTTGGCGGCTAACACCAGAGTAAACATGAAGGCAAAGGCGGAGAACAGTGACCACCAAACCATTGGCTCTCGTGCCATTTCCAGTCGGGCTTGGTTTATCATGTTACCCCAACTTGCGGTGGTTGGGTCTACGCCTACGCCCACATAAGAGAGTACGGCTTCTGCCAGAACTAACCCACTGAAATCCAAGACCAAGGCAATCAAGACTAAGTGCATTAAATTAGGCGTAATGTGTTTTTGAATGATTCGAAAGGGGCTTAATCCAAACGATTTTGCGGCGGTTACATATTCGACTTGACTGATTTTTAAGGTTTCAGCTCGTAGCAGACGGCACAAGCCGGTCCAACTGGTTAGGCCTAAAATAAAAATCAAAAATAACAGGCGTAAATCCGCTCGCTCTTCAGTGCTTCCAAACCAACCACTATTATTGCTAATAATGACTTGCATCATCAACACCGCGGCGGCAATCAGCAGAACACCAGGAATGGAGTTTAAGGTGGTGTAGAGGTATTGAATGACATCGTCTACCCAACCTTTAAAATACCCAGCACTGATACCCAATATCAATGCCAAAGGCAACATGACTAAGGTGGTTAACAAGCCTATTAACACACCCGTTCGAATACTTTTTATGGCTTGATAAAGCACATCCTGCCCAACTTTATCCGTCCCTAATACGTGATAAAAATGGCTTAAATAGAAAAACCAACTAAACAAAAAAATTAATAAAAACAGAGTCAAATACGCCGCACCCCACGGGAGTTCATCTTCGGGTTTGGATTGGTTTTCATAATAGTCGATGTAATTACCGCGTGTTTGCAAAAAGCCCCAACCCAAATGAATGGCGAAGATAATGGCAATCACAGCACAACTGAATAAAAAAGGAATGGCGGTTTTTACCATCACGTCGTCTAAAATCGTGTGAGTTCCAGTCCAGTGTTGTCCACCAAATTTAAGGGGACGATACACTTGAGAGACCGCTCCTGATTCATCATAGCTTAATGAGGTGCTGTATTCGTGCGTGGCAAAAGGCGCAGAGTAAGTGCGTTCGGTCTGGGTGCGCAAGTGTGGCAACATGACATCCAATAGGCTTAATACCCCTTGGTCATGCAGGGCGACCATAGAAGATTGTTCTGCTGTCGTTGTTTCAGACTGCGTGTATTGAAAGTGAACGGAGTCCAATAACGCAAATAATAAATAAAAACTCAAAATAATTGCTGCGGACATCGCAACAGGGGATTTTAAAATATAAAACCACTGTTTTCTCACCTGCTCGGAACGGCGAATGGAGCGAACGGCACCAATCAATACCAGCACTAAGGTCCAAACGAGAATGTCTGTCCATAACCATATAAAACTCATGATAACTTCACCCTTGGATCAAAAAACGTATAAGAGATATCGGTTAAAATTAATCCAATAATGTAGAGCACCGATCCTAAAAACACCATCGCTTTCACAATACCAAAGTCCTGTGCGTTAATCGCATCAATGGTGTAGCTGCCTAAGCCAGGAATACCAAAAAAAGATTCCATGATTAAACTACCCATAAATAACGTGGGGATTATCACCACCACGCCCGTTAAAATAGGCAACATGCCGTTATGCAATACGTGACCAAACAGGACTTTAATATCCGTTAACCCTTTGGCTTTGGCGGTACGAACATAGTCTTTACTCATCTCTTCTAAAAAGATACTGCGATACCAACGCATTCCCGCGCCAATACCAGCAAAAACCCCAATGAAAATAGGTAAGATTAAAAACTTAACCCCCTCCCAGCCTTCGGTATAGCCCGATATGGGTACCCAATGCCACACTTTACTAAAGAGAACCTGCCCAGCAATAATATAGAACAGACCCGATATCGACATAATGGCAACGGCAACCATCATGGTAACGGTATCGAGCCTTGAACCACGGAACAACACAATTAATAGTGCAAGAGAGATATTGGTCACTAAACCGATTATAAAAGTGGGTAGTGCAATGGATAAACTAGGGCCCATTCGCTCTTGAATATCGGCAGATATTTGTCGTCCTGAATCGGATTGGCCAAAATCAAATGCAAATAATTTAAGTGATTCCTGAACAAATAGGGTTTGCTGAACTTTATCAAGCCCAGTCGCATCAGTGTTAAAGAACAGGGGTTTGTCATAGCCATTTTCAACTTTCCAAGATTGAATCATCTCAGGCGTGGTTTGTTTCGCACCCAATTGCGCACGCGCCATGTCTTCTGGGGTATTCACCATAAAAAATAGCGCAAAGGTAATCAGATTAACCCCAATTAAAATAGGCACTGCAAATAAAAATCGTTTAATAATATACTCAAACATAACCGTTACACTTTATCCTGTTTGTTTGAAATCACCGCGGTTTGGCGTTGTCGATAAGCGCTTATTAAAGGGTAAATACTGGCCACAATAAGAAGCAGTACCACCACAAAAGGCCACATAACAGGTGGATTCCATAAGGTTTGTTTTTCAACCCGCTCCACCGCATCAATTCGTCGATATTTAATGGTGTTGTTTGCCAGAGGGTTAGGCCAAACATTATGTTGCCAGCTATGATATAGCGAGAGCGCTTTTGGATAATAACCCCATGCCCATGGCGCATCTTCTTGCGCAATGTTAAGCATTTTTTGAATAATTTCCAATCGTTCGGGGGTATTTTCCATGGTCTTCATTTGCTGAAACAGTCGATTAAATTCTGGGTTGTCATAGTTTGCACTGTTAATGCCCGACCCGTTGGTGTGAATGGTTGCATTGGCACCATTGAGTAAAAATAGAAAGTTTTCAGGATCAGGGTAATCGGCATTCCAACCCCAAGAAAACATTTGCACTTTTGCTTTTCGTACTTTGTCTTGAAAACGGTTGTAATCCGTGGCACGAATCACCAGCTCAATGCCTAATAACGCAAACTGCTTACGATACCAATTTAAGATAGATTGACTGTCTGGCCCCGTTGCGGCGGTGTCATAATGCAAGGTCAACGGTTTGCCATCTTTCCCAATGCCATTGGGATAACCTGCTTCCGCCAACAACTGTTTTGCGACGTCAATCGACTTACGCTGTAACCGCCCCGCTTTCCAATCAAAAATCACTCGATTTATCCCCGACTCACCCTCGGTATACCCAAAAATTCCTGGCGGGATAGGGCCTTGTGCGGGTTCGCCACGTCCATTTAAGAAAATAGAAATATACTCCTCAAAATTAATGGCGATACTCAATGCTTGACGCAGTTTTTGTTGTTTTTCAGAGTAGCCACCAATCACAGGGTCGGCCATATTAAACCCAAAATACATAATCGTGGGCTGAACAATATTTAAAAATTGAATGCCTTTTTCTTGCATTTCGGGCGTTAAACTCATATTCCCCGTGCTGGAGACCGAAACCGCCTGATCAAAGCTATCAGAGCTGACCCCCGAAGCATCATAGTAGCCCTGCAAAAATTTATTCCATAGTGGCACGCTCTCTTTTTCCAGTGAGTAAATCACCTCTTTTACAAATGGCAGTGGCTTGCCTGCATCCAGTAACAGTTTGGGGTCAGCCCCTTCAACCAACCCTTCCGAAGGATACTGCTCCAGTCGGTAATGTTCGTTGGCCAACAGCCTCATTCGTTTATTCGGATTATTTTCAACCAGTTGATAAGGCCCAGTGCCAACAGGTGAGGTGTCTAGAGTAATATTTTTTTCAACCAGTATGCTCTGCTTATAAAAGGCCACTGCCTCCCAAGGGATTGGCGCAAAAAAGTTCATGGTCAACCAATATAAAAACTGAGGATAAGTTCCTTTTATTAAAACCTTATAGCGATATTTATCAACAACTTGAACGCCTTTTATATCAAACGAATTTAAGTCAAAGAAATGGGTTTGAGTGCGTTTATTCTGGGCATTAAGCTCTGTTTGATACTGCTCGGAAACCTGTTTTGAAAATTCATCCAAGCCAACAATATATTGTTTCATGGCATCTAAAACGGGAGAGTGATTCTGTCTTAAGGCCATGCGCTTTAAAGCATACACATAATCCGCCGCCAATAACTCTCTGGTTGCCTGTTGTTCAAAATCCATAACCGATTTAATGTCATCAACATCCTGTGCGTTTAATTGATGATATAAAAATGCACCACTTGAGTCTTTGACAAACGCGGGATGCAAATGAAATTGAATGCCCTGCTTTAACGTAAACAAGTATTCGGTAAATACTAGATCAGGACTATCGGATGAGACGGGGGTATGATTTTTATCTAAATAACGAATGTTTGGCATTTTTTGTAACGTTAATGGCTCTAACGTATAGGGGCGCTTTAAGTAGTGATACTGTAACGGTGGTTCATACACTTGACTTAAAATGGCCCACTCATTCGAACTGTACGAAACAACAGGGTCTAAATGTTTTGGAGACTGGCTAAAAGAGCTAAACAGCGTAGAAGAGGCAACTTGCTCCTCGGTATATGGGTTGTTCCAGTTTCCAGCTAGCACCAGTGAAAGGTGACTCACAAGCATAAGCCCCATTAAGAGAGTCAATAGCGACTTAAAAAATTCGTTGCGAACCGGTAATACATAAAAATAGTTTGTCATAAATCCGTAAAGCGTCCCGTTTTAAACTACAGACTATATCAGGCAAGCATTAGCGGTTATAATGCTTCCAAAATTAATAGTAACATCATACGTTATTTCTTAACCAAAATTAACGTAATTTACCGCCTATTTCATAGGCTTTTGCCTTTAAATATATGGAGAAAAAAATGGGATTTTTAACCGGGAAAAAAGTTTTAGTGATTGGTATCGCAAATAATAAATCAATCGCTTACGGCATCGCAAAACAAATGCAAGAACAAGGAGCGGAAATTGCACTAACCTATCAAAATGAAAAATTAAAAAGTCGCGTTGAAAAAATTGCCGATGAGCTAGGCTCTACCATTGTGTTACCGCTTGATGTTGCCAGCGATACAGAGATCAATAATACATTCGCAGAACTTGGAAAGGTATGGACAGATGGACTGGATGCCTTAGTACACTCCGTTGCTTTTGCCCCCCGTGAAGAACTCG
Organism: Thiomicrorhabdus sp.; assembly: GCA_015488565.1. Taxonomy (GTDB): domain Bacteria; phylum Pseudomonadota; class Gammaproteobacteria; order Thiomicrospirales; family Thiomicrospiraceae; genus Thiomicrorhabdus. The sequence goes on along the minus strand of WFNQ01000072.1, from coordinate 4,933 downwards.
AAGGACGCATGATTGATGCCTCAACTCGTGCAGGGTTTGCCATGGCGCACGACATCAGTGCTTACAGCCTAACCGCTTGCACCAAAGCCGCTTATGACATGCTAAAAGCCAAAAATGGTGCGGTCTTAACGCTCTCTTACTTAGGCGCGGAACGTGCTGTTCCAAACTATAACGTCATGGGCGTAGCCAAAGCCTCTTTAGAAGCCACCGTTCGTTACTTAGCGGCTGATTTAGGTCAAGATGGCATTCGAGTCAACGCTGTTTCTGCTGGTCCGATTCGCACACTGGCCGCCGCCGGCATTAAAAACTTTAAAACCATGCTCAATAAAGCGGCCGATGCCACCCCTTTACGTCGCAATGTGACGATTCAAGAAGTCGGCAACACCGCTGCTTTTCTTTGCTCTGATCTTGCATCGGGGATTACAGGTGAAATTACTTATGTGGATGGTGGTTACAATATTACGGCTTCAACCTAGGAGCCTTAAGCGCATTTCTTTTATTAAAACCGCATTAATTGCGGTTTTTTTATTCCCCTCTTTTTTATATCCCTTGCTTTAAAACAATTCATGCATCACAAACCGTAAAAATAAAAAAAGCCACTATGACAAAATCATAGTGGCTTCACAATAATGGCGGAGCGGACGGGATTCGAACCCGCGACCTCCTGCGTGACAGGCAAGCATTCTAACCAGCTGAACTACCGCTCCTAATTGTTTGGTGGGTGATACTGGGCTCGAACCAGTGACCCTCGCCTTGTAAGGGCGATGCTCTCCCAGCTGAGCTAATCACCCTGGGAATATGTAGCAACGTCGCTTGCCCCTTTTCAAGGGCTAACGAATATCGCTACTCAACGTCTAATTATGAGAAAACACATTAGACATCGCTATTACAAATACGAAACGGTTATTCATAACCCGTTTTCTTGTTTGCAATAAAAAAGCCAGCTTACTTTCGTTAAGCTCGCTTTTAAAATATGGCGGAGCGGACGGGATTCGAACCCGCGACCTCCTGCGTGACAGGCAAGCATTCTAACCAGCTGAACTACCGCTCCATGGTGGGTGATACTGGGCTCGAACCAGTGACCCTCGCCTTGTAAGGGCGATGCTCTCCCAACTGAGCTAATCACCCAATTAAACCCCTCTGTTAAGCCACTCTATCCAGCTTATCAAAGTCTCTGTGCTTAATTGATGTGGCGTATTATAGAGTGATGTGAGAGGTTGTCAATCTAAAAAATGAAGTTTTCTTCTTTTTTTTAAAGCTGTCTAATTAACTAGCCGTTAACCGCTTCTTTTAAGGCTTTACCCGCAGTAAATTTAGGTACTTTAGCCGCTGGAATTTGCATTTCAGCACCTGTTTGAGGATTACGACCTACACGAGCAGCGCGATCTCCCACTTTAAATGTACCAAAACCAATAATAGCAACAGAATCCCCTTTACTCATCGCATCTGTAATGGCTGCAACAGTTGCTTCTAATGCTTTTGTCGCATCTGCTTTTGTTAAATCTGCACCTTCTGCAATTGCACTTACTAACTCAGACTTGTTCATTGTGTTCTCCGTAAAGTATTAATAATTTAATGATTAAGCACCCTGTTTTGAGCCGTTAACCATTGAATTTTATAGTGACCACGAATTGGGCTTTAGCATTTATAGCAACCAACCATAGACAGTGTCAAGAAAATAAAGGCTTTTCAAGCAAATTAATGGCGATTTACCTTGTTTTCAACGATTTTTTTCGATTCTGAATCTTTAAATACCGTGTCATCCATCTTTTTTCCAAGCGGCATATCCAGTGCAACAGGAGGCTTAACTAAAGCCAATTTAAACACCTCATCCACCCATTGAACAGGGCGAATATCCAGTTGAGATTTTACCTCCTCTGGTACATCGGCTAAATCACGAACGTTATCAATGGGAATCAATACCATCTTAATTCCACCTCGCAAAGCCGCCAACAGTTTCTCTTTAAGCCCTCCAATGGGTAGCACCTCACCCCTCAAGGTAATCTCTCCCGTCATGGCGACATCGGAGCGTACTGCTATATTGGTAAACACCGAGGTAATGGCGGTACAAATGGCAATCCCCGCACTAGGACCATCCTTTTTAATTGCCCCTTCGGGAAAGTGTAAATGCAGGTCAAATGCCTCATAAAAGTCCTCTTGCAACCCGAGTGCTGCAGAACGACTGCGAATCACACTCATGGCCGCTTGAACAGACTCTTCCATAACACTGCCTAACTGCCCCGTGCTTGAAAGCTTTCCTTTCCCTGGCATAGCGGTGGCTTCAATCCTAAGCAAATCACCTCCAACACGCGTCCATGCTAAGCCTGATACCTGCCCAATACGATTCTCTTTATCTGCTAGGCCAATACGGTAACGTGCAACGCCTAAATACTCCTCTAGCTCGCTGGGAGAGACCGTAATTTTATCGGTCACTTCATGTGTGACTATTTTTTTCACGGCTTTACGGCAAATCTTAGCTAGCTCTCTGGCCAATAACCGCACCCCTGCTTCACGGGTATAGCACTGAATGATCTCTTCAATGGCCTCTTTGGTGATATTCAACTCCTCTTTTTTCAGGCCATGATCTTTTTCAGCACGAGGAAGTAGGTGCTGGATGGCAATCTTTAATTTCTCTGGCTCAGTATACCCAGGTAAATTAATGACCTCCATTCGATCCAGTAATGCCTCAGGAATATCCATTGAATTTGATGTTGCAATAAACATCACATCAGACAAGTCATAATCCACTTCCAAATAATGATCATTAAACGTGGCATTCTGTTCAGGATCTAAGACTTCTAACAGTGCCGAGGCGGGATCGCCACGCATGTCGCTTGACATTTTATCGATTTCATCCAATAAAAATAGCGGGTTTTTTGTCCCTGCCGTCTTCATTTTTTGAATAATTTTACCCGGAAGCGCACCAATATAAGTTTTACGATGTCCACGAATTTCCGCTTCATCTCGTACACCACCCAGTGACATACGAACGTATTTTCGATTGGTTGCTTCGGCAATAGCACGTGCCAACGAGGTTTTTCCAACCCCTGGTGGCCCCACTAAACATAAAATAGAGCCTTTCATTTTTCGCACACGCTTTTGAACAGCAAGGTATTCAATGATGCGCTCTTTCACCTTATCAAGGCCATAATGCTTGGCATCTAAAAACTGCTGGCTTTTATTCAGGTCTTTGGAGACTCGGCTCATTTTTTTCCACGGAATATCCAATAACCAATCTAAATAGTTGCGCACCACTGTGGCTTCGGAAGATTGTGCGGGCATCATTTTTAATTTTTTAAGTTCCGCTTCTGCTTTTTCGGCCGCTTGCTTGCTTAAACCCGCCTCCTTAATGCGCTGTGCAATCTGCTCAAATTCATTAACCGCGTCATCACCACCCGCTAATTCACTGTGAATCGCTTTAATTTTCTCATTCAAATAATAATCACGCTGCGTCTTATCCATCTGTTTTTTGACACGCGTGGTAATGCGCTGTTCCGACTCCAACAACTCCAATTCCGTCTCAATCATCGACAACATACGCTCTAAACGGGCACTCGTTGTCGTAATCTCCAATAATGCTTGTTTATCCGCAACCTTTAAATTGAGATTAGCCGAGATTAAATCAACGATTCGATCGGGATTTTCTTCTTTCTGAACCGAGGACTTCACCTCTGAAGGGATTTTTTTATTCAGTTGTGCAAACGCGGCAAAACGAGTACGAAGGGTTCGAATGAGAGCCAAGCTTTCGTCAGAATCCTCTTCAACGGATACCACCTCTTGAATATCACCAAGCAGAACGGGTTCATCATTAATTAAGCCCATTAATTCAAAACGCTGTGCCCCTTCCACTAATACCTTAACTGTGCCATCTGGTAATTTAAGTAGCTGTAAAATATTGGCCATGGTCCCAATCGTATATAAATCTTCTAAAGAAGGATCATCCAATTCAGGCGATTTTTGGGTAATTAAAAATATCTGTTTATTCCCTTTCATCGCATCATTTAATGTATTAATTGATTTTTTACGACCAACAAACAGAGGCATCACATTTCCCGGAAAGACCACCACATCTCTTAATGGAAGTACCAATACATTCATTTCCATACTTACTTGATTCATATCCATTTACACCCTTGTAAGAGATTTTAGTTTTAAAAAAACCCAGACTAGCTGGGTTTTCAAGGCTTTAAGCTTTTTTAGATTCGCTCTCTTGATAAACCAGTAAAGGGGGTTTTTTCCCTAAAACCACAGCCTTATTAATAACAACCTTTTCAACACTTTTCAAGCTTGGTAGATCATACATCGTATCGAGCAATAACTGCTCCAAAATAGAACGTAAGCCTCGTGCGCCAGTTTTTCGCTCAATGGCCAGTTTGGCAACTTCAGTGAGCGCATCTTTTCTAAATTGCAATTCAGCACCCTCCAGCTCAAACATTTTTTGAAACTGTTTCACTAATGCATTTTTAGGTTCTGTTAAAATTTGAACCAACGCTTTTTCATCCAGCTCTTCCAATGCGGCAATCATTGGTAAACGCCCAACAAACTCAGGAATCAAGCCAAATTTAATCAAATCTTCAGGCTCTATTTTCTGAAGTTTCTCAGAGGTAGACAGTTTATTGTCTTTCCCTTTCACTTCTGCTGAAAACCCGATGCCCACATTGGTTTCAATGCGCTGTTCAATAATTTTATCTAACCCTTCAAAAGCGCCACCCACCACGAATAGTATTTTAGAGGTATCTACTTGAATCATATCTTGATTAGGGTGCTTACGCCCTCCCTGAGGCGGAACAGAAGCAACCGTCCCTTCAATCAACTTCAATAACGCTTGCTGAACGCCTTCGCCTGATACATCTCTCGTAATGGAAGGGTTTTCAGATTTTCGGGTAATTTTATCAATCTCATCAATATAAATAATACCACGCTCGGCTTTCTC
>WFNQ01000071.1 GCA_015488565.1 Thiomicrorhabdus sp. | reverse complement strand
TTAAAGCTTTCTGCTTCCGCTTCACTCATGGAAATATAGGTCGCAATAATGAGTAAGTCCTTTGGACTGGCTTTATGCGCGGCGGCACCATTAACGGATATGATGCCACTGTTCTCTTCGGCACGAATGGCATAGGTGGTGAAGCGTTCGCCATTGTTGACGTTATAAATCTGAATTTGTTCGTACTCACGAATGCCAGCCACATCTAAAAGATGTCCATCAATGGCGCAGGACCCTTCATAATCCAGTTCGGAGTGCGTGGTTGTCACTCGGTGTAGTTTTGATTTTAGTAACGTTACTTGCATACTGCTCTCTTAATTCGTTCTCTTGTTCTGACGATACATTTCTTTTTTGAGTCCTGCTCTTAAAATAGAGAGAGTCAGGGTTTAAATTAGCCAAATATTATACTATTTTTGTTGTAGGTAAGGGGGGAAGAATATTTAACCCAAATCCTTACACTGTTTTTCACGTTTCTATGTAAGGAATTGGGTTTAAAGTTTATTTTTTAAGCCTCTGTCTCCACTTGCTTACGTTAAAAAATAAGGGGTATGACGCTAAAAACCCCGTGTTTATCGGGGCTTTTAGCATCGTGCTTTTTTTAAACGTCTCTAATCCATATTTCGATAGACGGATTAGAGAAATGGTCGCGTTACCCTGTGTTACGCATTCCTGCCGCAATGGCATTGATGCTATTAAGCAGTACAGGCAACCAAACCTCTTTCTCTTCGTCCGATAAATCATCGGATTTATAGCGTCTTAATAGGGCGATTTGAATGTTATTTAATGGCACTAAATACGGATTGCGTCGCTGTAAAGAGAGCGCAATGGTTGGTGTATCTGCCATTAAGGTTTCATTTTCGCTAATCTCTAAAATACGCTGTTTGGTGCGTTTATACTCTTCTGCAATCAAGTTATAAACTTGATTGGCAACCACAGGGTCTTTTCCAAGTTCTTTGTATTGTGCGCCAATATCTAAATCGGTTTTAAATAGTGCCATTTGAATATTGCTCATCAGTGCTCTAAAAAATGGCCAGTTTTCATACATCTCTTTGAGTTGCGCATCGCCATGTTTTTTGACCCAGTTATCGAGCGCGTAACCTGTACCTTGCCATGCTGGGAAGGTAAGGCGTGCTTGTGCCCAGCCAAAGACCCAAGGAATCGCACGAATAGAGGATTTGGACAAGTTGCCTTTTTTACGATGAGAGGGGCGAGACCCAATGTTGAGTAACCCAATTTCGGTGACAGGGGTGGCTTCATAAAAGAAGTTGAAAAACCCTTCCGTATTGTCGGTTAGCTCTCTAAAGTTATGTTCTCCGTCTTTCGATAGGGTTTTCATGACTTCAAGGTGAGCAGGAGTGTCGGCTTTGGAGGCTTGAACAATGCCGGTACTGGCTTTCATTAAGCCAGTCACACCAAGAGACAGCTCGTACATTGCTGTTTCTGAGTTACTGTACTTGTATGAAAGGACTTCACCTTGCTCTGTAAATTTAATCGAGCCACGAACGGTTCCAGTCGGTTGCGACAGAATCGCAAAATGGGTTGGGCCTCCACCACGTCCAACCGTGCCACCACGTCCGTGGAACAGGCGGCAGTCCACTTGATGTTGATCGGCCAGTGCCATAATTTGTTGTTGTGCTTGATACAGACACCATGCCGACGATAGGTTTCCGCCGTCTTTTGCAGAATCGGAATACCCCAACATAATTTCTTGTTGGTTCCCAGAAGCTTGTAGTAGTGCTTTGTAAATGCTGTTTTCAAATAGAGCCTGCGTGACGGGTACGATGTGTTCTAAATCTTCAATGGTTTCAAACAGTGGGGAGATTTGAATATCGCAATAAGGCTCGCCTGCGTTATAGCCAGCCAGACCTGCTTGGTGTGCTAAAAATAGCACTTCCATTACGTGGCTGGCTTGGTGTGTCATGGATATGATGTAGTTATTAAAAGCTTTAACGCTGATCTCTTTGCGCATTTCACGGAATACGTGAAAGACCTCTAGCACCTCTTTGGTCATCTCTTTTAAATCAAGATGCTGGGTGTCTACAATGGTGGCCGAGGCGACGTGACTGGCTAATAGATTGAGTTTTTCTTTTTCGCTTAGGCTTGGGTAGTCGATGCCTAGGTG
>WFNQ01000070.1 GCA_015488565.1 Thiomicrorhabdus sp. | reverse complement strand
TTTTTAGTCGCCGCTGGCTTTTTAGTTGCAACGGTTTTCTTTACTGGTGGTTTTGTCGCTGTTTTAGTATTTGTACTTGCCGTTTCTGTCTTATTCGTTGTGGTTTGATTTTTGGCTCGACGCAAACTTTGCGTTAATTTTGAATCTGTTTTTGAGTTATCTTTAGCGTCCGTCATAATACTTCCTTAATAATGTCATCAATTTCTTTTGCTGCTGCTTCGCCACGTTTTCCCATGCAGTAAACACTGGCTCCCTCTACCGCCGCATTGCGATATATCGCTCTACGACGAATCCCTTCTTTTAAAGCAGGGATATCAAACTCTTCCAAAGCTTGCGTCATCGCTTTTGACAATGCGCTTCTTGGCTCAAGCTGATTCACAACAATATATGGTTTTAACTTACGGTTTTGTATTTTGGCCTTTTCAATGGCCTCTGCCAAACGAATACTCGCCCAGAGATCGACTGGAGAAGGCAGTATCGGAATAAGAATTGCATCCGATACCTTCATGGCAAGTGTCATTGTATCCGTTTCTAACGTAGGGGGGCAATCAATCACTAAAAAATCATAATCGTTGCTAAAACGTGCTGCTTCACGTGCTAAGTTGCCTCCTATCGAGATGACGGAAACAGGAAACGGTCGATGATCAGGCGATAAACTGCTCCACTGACCTGCCGAGCCTTGCGGGTCGGCATCAATCACTAAAACCTTACCGTGCTTAGATAGCCCGGCGGCAAAGTTCATACTTAATGTGGTTTTGCCTGTACCACCCTTCTGGTTTGCTATTGAAAAAATACGTGCTGGCATAAAAAATCCCAAAATTAAAATACAGTTCTAAATGCATTATACACGGCTACTTTTTATCGTAATTGATATTTTGGCCTAACGCGCTAGCAGCCTATCTGAGAATAAGAATCATAACGAGAGAAAGTTATTTTGAGACAGACTCCTAGGAGCCTGCCCTAGACTTTAAATTTATCCACCACTTTCACTAACACGTCGGCATCATTTGCCATTTGTACTGAAGCACTGGCGCTCTCTTCGACCAATGCCGCATTCTCTTGTGTCGCTTGATCTAAACTTCCCATCGCAATATTAATTTGATCAATGCCGAGTGCCTGCTCTTTAGAGCCACGCGCCATTTCAGAAACCATGGTGCTTACATCGCCTACTTGTTGATTTATTTCGTTCAGCGCATCACCAGAGGATTTAACCAATTCTGTCCCTATCGAGACTTCGGCATTGGTTTTTTCAATTAATACTTTAATCTCTTTGGCGGCATCGGCTGAGCGTCCTGCTAAACTTCGAACTTCGGAGGCGACGACGGCAAAGCCTCTTCCATGCTCTCCCGCTCTTGCGGCTTCAACGGCGGCATTGAGTGCCAATAAGTTGGTTTGGAAAGCGATATTATCAATCAGTGAAATAATGTCGTTAATACTAATGGAGACATCATAAATACGCTCCATGGCAGAAACCGTTTCATTCATTACCTCTGACCCTTTTTGAGAGCTGACAATGGCTTCATTTGCTAAGGAGGACGCTTGTTCAGCCAAATCGGTTGCTTGATTAATCACAGCGGTCATTTGCTCAATGGATGCGGCGGTCTCTTCTAAAGATGCCGCTTGAGACTGTGAACGATCTGAAATACTATCACTGCCCTGCGCCACTTCATTGGCTGCCACTCGCACCGTACTGGCGGTATTTTTAACATCTGAAATAACTGAAGCCATTTGTGCTGAACTGTAATTAATGGCTTGCGTAAGCTCTCCCAACACACCTTGATACTGCCCTTTAACTTGCAACACCAAATCACCTTGTGCTTGTGCGGCCATCACCTTATTGATTTCATTGATTCCCGATTCTAGATTTTCAAGTGCCGCATTTATCGCTTTTTTCATCTCATTCAGTTCACCTGGCACCTCTGATGTCACCCGTGCTGAATACTGCCCTTCTTTCATCGCTTGCATCGCAACCCCCACCTCTTTAAAGGCGGAAGAGATAATCCCTAAAGCGCCATCCACTTGTGCTCTAAAGGCTTGAGCTACTTTTTGATCCATACGAACACTAAAATCGCCTTTAGCAAGGCCTTCCATCACGACTGAGAGTTGTGACATCATAAACTCAACGCTCTCTGCCGATCCATTTACCCCTTGTTTTAGATTGTCTAAATCTCCTTTTAGAGGCAGGTCCATGCGTCCCGTAAAGTCACCATTGGCAATTTTTTGCAATACCTCATTGGTTTGATCCATCATCACCTTAAAGTTTTGAGTAAAACGATTATATGACTGGGCAATGTCACCAAACTCATCCTGACCTAATACAGGCACTTGCAAAGATAAATTACCTGTACTTTCAATCTCTGCCATCGTTTTCTTAATTTGAGTGACGGATGCACTGATATTTCGAATAATCACCGTTGCAAGCAGTACGATCAACGCAATTCCAACGACCAATACAACAAAAGAGATGACAAAAGTTTGCTGCTGCTCCGCATACAATGCTTGCCCTTTTGCCACTAAATTTTGTGAAAGATGCACTTCAATTTTCCGCAATTTATTTATTTTTTGAGTAATCAACTCAAACCAGTTATTAGGGTCAATACCAAACCCGCCAATGGCTTGACGCGTATTCACTACCTCATAAATGGCCTCAATTTTATTTAAAACAGGGCCATTTATGGTTTTTTCAAAAAACGCAATATTCTCTGGAATTGCCGTAATGTTAAACAGATGTAAATAGGATTGTTGCGCAGAAACCAACCCCACAAACGTTTGATAGGCCCCTGGTGCAAACCGGTCTTGCGTAAATGCCGTGGTTAAAACAGCACGCTCCATACCGGCACGCTCTTTGGCTTCTAAAAAACTAACATAGGCCACAATTTTTCTTGTGATATCTGCATCACTTGAAATATGAGACAAATACTCAATAGCAGCTAACAACCGTTTATTCAGCTGACTGTAATAACTAACCGCTTCAGGTACGGTTATCTCTGATGCTCGTACTTTTTGGCGTATTGAATCCAGCGCCTTTAAATGGGCTAAAATACCCGTTAAGTGTTTATCCAGTTTTTGACTGTTCAACTCCGCATCCAGTTGCTCAAACTCCTGTTTTAACTTCGTTAGATGCTTATCAAAATTCACTTTATTTTGCGTTAATTCCGCTGAAAACTGACCACCTTTTGAAGCTAAATACCCTGCACTTAATCCCCTTTCTGTTTGAGAGTCATGCAATAAATCTCCCATATTAGAACCTAGTAACGCCAAAACCGAGGTACGATGCATCTCTGTTTTATTATGATAGACAGTCCATACATGCAATACACCAAAATAAACCGCCAATCCTAACGAGACCAGCACCAAAATACGCAACTTATTTTTAATGGTAAGATTATTCATAAGGGGTTCCTTATATTTGAATTCTCCTGCATTATATAGGGAAACTAAGATAAAAAACAACTTGATAACAACACTTACAACCAACGATATAATAATTAGCTTATTCTTAAAAAGGCTCTAAAATAGAGACATTGCCTCATACAACGAGTAATGAGCTCTTTCCCTTTATACAAAAGGCTTAGAGTGTATTTCCACTCCTTAAAAAGGCTTTTAATATGCACCATTTAAAAGAGTAAACACTAATTTAAATTAATGATAAAAAATTCAAACTAACGCTTAATGAAAGCATTTATACTTAGTAGATAAAAAATCCCCCCT
>WFNQ01000069.1 GCA_015488565.1 Thiomicrorhabdus sp. | reverse complement strand
TGGTATTGGACGGATACGGCGTTAACCTTGTTGATTGCGGCGTATGTACTGTATCAAGCGGCCAGTATGTTGCCCAAAACCATTCATATTTTGATGCAAGGCACACCTGAAGAGATTGTGATTGAAGAGGTTATTCAGGCAATGGAGTCGATAGGGGGGGTAAAAAATGTGCACCATGTTCATATTTGGCAAATGGATGAGCACAATAACGCCTTGGAAGCCCATGTAGTGATTGACCATTTTAATGAGACAGAAGCCGTAAAACAGGCATTGAAAGCGTGTTTAACCGAGCGGTTTGGCTTGGTTCACTCGACATTGGAGTTTGAAATAACGCATTGTGGTCAAGTCTGTGGCTCGGTCAATTCATCGCGTTAAGCCTTTCTTAAGGTTTCTTCCATACTTGATTCTTGATGTTAATCAATTTAATTCATATACTAGAGACAACTTAAATGAATCCCCTATTTATTTAAAGTTAAAGATTTATCCCCAATAAGTCTTTTAAGTTGTTTTAAAAATTATTGCTCCTCAGTATTAAGCACCGCACTCTTTTATGAATGCGGTGCTTTTTTTTTGTTTTTTTTAAGTAAAAGATTGAAAATGGATAGGCATAGAGTCATATTGAATAAGAGATATCTAAAATAGGATGATGAAGATGATTATTATGTGTCCCCACTGTAGTGGTTTAAACCGGGTTTCCGATGAAAAGCTTTCGACACAAGCCGTATGTGGTAAGTGCAAAGGTAATTTATTTACAGGCCAGCCGATTGAGATGACGGGAGAGCAGTTTTTACGTGCATTACAAAAAACCGATCAACCGTTAATTGTGGACTTTTGGGCTCCTTGGTGTGGCCCTTGTAAGAGCTTTGCGCCAGTATTCAGTCAAGCAGCAGCGGCGTTAGAACCGAAAGCGCGTTTTATTAAAATTAATACCGAAGTAGAGCAACACATTGCTACGCAATTTAACATTCGCTCTATTCCAACTTTAGCGGTATTTAAAGCAGGGCAAGAGGTGACACGAGTCTCTGGTGCAATGGACTTGGCTGGATTTACCCAATGGGTTAATCAGTCGATTTAACACTCTTTTTGATCGGCCACCAAGTCAGGTGGCGACTCCATTCAAGTGCTGCTTTTTGCAGCAACGACCAAGATTGAGGCTCGTCTGATGGCGTGGCGTACAGGTGTGCGTTGAGCTGTTGGATGAGTGCTATCAGCGCGTCATTTTTGCCATAGCTCTGTTGGCACCAATTCTGCCACGCTCCCAGTGTTTTCATGGGAGGGGTGGCGTGTTTTTGAGCCCAATGATTAAGAATCTGCCAGAGCATTTGTGGGTTGTCTGCTTGTTTAATTTGTTTGATTAGTTGCTTTTTTAACCAAGGGTATTTGAGTTGTTTTAGGCTCCACAACAGAGTGATTAATGCCAGAAGCAAGAGTGCGATACTGGTCAGCCAAATAAGCCAAGAGGGAAGGATAAGCAGGGTTTGAGCTGGCCAAATAAAGGATTCCAGTTTGCCCGTTTCAGGATTAAAAAAAGGCAAGTTCAGTATTGGAAAATTGACCCAACCGAGTTGATTGATTCGATAAGGCAGGCGTAAGGTAAGCGTACTTTGAATACCTTGTTCTGTCCATTGACTGTGCACTTCTTGTGACGCGCTTAGCCACTCTATATTCGCGTCATAAGGTATTTGTTCGCTTAATTGGTTGGCCAGTTGTTTGAGATGCGCGGCGGAAATGCCTTGGCCAACTAACTGCCATGTCCAGTAGTTGAGTTTGCCTTGTTCTTGAATTGGATAAAGGGGCAAAGGTGTGGCGCTAAGTTGCCCAACAATAACGGTGGCCGGTAAAAAGTGGGGCAGTGGTTTCACGGTGGTCGTGACGGGGCGATCAAAAAAATACCACTTTTGGTTAGAAGGGTTTTTAATCACCACCACAGGAGATGGAAGCGTGATGGCGTGAACCGATTCACCAAGTTGGATGGGGTTAGTGGGTATGCTGTAATTGGCGATAAAGGTTTCGGTTTTTCCGCTAGACTTCGTTGGCTGTGTTTGAGTGGACTCAATTGCAAGAGGCGATACCTCTATTATGTCGTTGATATTTTCAGGTCTATTTTGGGGGGCTTCTAGTGTAATTTTATTGGCGGAGTTTTCTACCCAAACATGGGTTTTCCATGCGATATTTTGTTGTGCATACAGTGAGGAAGGCGGTTGTTGCCACTTAATGGCAACGTGAGGGTTTTCTTGCACGGTGAGCTTAAATGAAGGCAGTTTAATTCGCCCTGCTTGCTGTTCTGAAAATTGAAAGGTACCTTGGGTG
>WFNQ01000068.1 GCA_015488565.1 Thiomicrorhabdus sp. | reverse complement strand
CTCTTTTTGCTCTGTCGGACGTCGAGCGTCCCCATATTTTTTAATCAACACACCCAAAGCCAATTCCAACCATTCGCTGTCATCCCAATCTAAATACATTGAAATCAAGTCTTCCCGATTGGAGGCCGCCATGAGTTTTTGACGTATTTTAATTGGCCCACTGCCTTTTGCAGCCCAATTACGTACCGATTGTTCAATGTAGCGTTCGTCACTTTGCCAGTTATTGGCTTGGCAACGTTGCAGCACATCGTCAATTACGTCGTTTAAAAACCCCGAAACTTCTTCACACTCAACCAATAATTCGGGGGTTTCTGGAAACTTCGTCAATAATTTGCTTTTGAGTTCTTTTGCGCCATGCTCCCGAATACCCAAAAGGTAAACCGCTCGGGACTCGATTTGTTTGATTAACTCAGATTTTCTCCCCCCCCCTTCCCAAAGATCTGACGAGGGAGGTTGAGCATCACACGAGACATCCAATTCTTTTAAAAAATCTTCCGCGTTCTTCAAAACAAACTCAACACTTACTTAGCAGGGATCACTTTTTCTGCTTTTTCGCTGTTTTTTTCAACTACTTTAGGCGCTAATGAGGCTTTGATTTTATCCATCATTTCTTCAGCAACCGCAGGATTATCAATCAAATGCTGACGAACATTATCTTTACCTTGACCAATTTTCTTCCCCCCATAAGCGTACCAAGAACCTGACTTTTCAATCACACCTTCTTTCACACCCAAGTCGATAATCTCACCTTCACGCGAGATACCTAAGCCATACAAAATATCAAATTGAACTTGTTTAAAGGGGGGGGAAACTTTATTTTTAACCACTTTTACACGGGTTTCATTTCCTAAAATTTCGTCGCCTTTTTTAATGGCGCCAATACGACGAATGTCTAAGCGCACGGAGGCATAAAATTTTAATGCGTTTCCACCCGTCGTCGTTTCTGGATTACCAAACATCACCCCAATTTTCATACGCAACTGGTTAATGAAAATCACCAAGGTGTTGGTGCGTTTAATATTGGCGGTTAACTTACGCAACGCTTGTGACATTAAACGCGCTTGAAGTCCCATATGAGAATCGCCCATATCGCCTTCAATTTCCGCTTTAGGGGTTAAGGCGGCCACCGAATCCACCACCACAATGTCCACCGCACCTGAACGCACTAACGAATCGGTAATTTCCAATGCTTGCTCACCCGTATCCGGTTGAGACACCAATAAATTATCGACATCCACGCCCAGTTTTTCTGCATAGATCGGATCTAACGCATGTTCGGCATCAATAAAGGCTGCGGTGCCACCCAGCTTTTGCATCTCGGCAATCACGTGCAAGGTTAACGTGGTTTTACCCGACGATTCTGGGCCATAAATTTCAACCACACGCCCTTTGGGCAACCCACCAATGCCCAACGCTAAATCTAACCCTAACGATCCTGTTGAAACGGCTTCAATGTCACGAGACACACTACTGTCGCCCATACGCATAATAGACCCTTTACCAAATTGTTTCTCAATTTGACCTAAGGCAGCCGACAGTGCTTTTTTCTTATTGTCATCCATTTTTATGCATTTCCTTTTTGAGTGCGCTCGTTTTAGATTGCAAAACCGTTCAATACGCCAATAAAAACCCCTTGCTTCATCAATATAAATGACTAAAACAAAGGGTTATTTATAATTTAAATGGAAAAAATTCCACAAGCGCGAAATTATCCCATAATTTTGTTTTAAATCCTACCTAGGACTCTAATAATTTCAAAATCCCTTTCAGAGCCGCTTCGGTGGTTTGCTCTCGCACGGCCTCTCGGTCACCCGAAAATAAAAAGGATTCGGATACCACTGCACTTTGCCCCTGAATTGCCCAAGCTAACCAGACCGTACCTACGGGTTTATCAAGCGTACCCCCCGTAGGCCCCGCAATACCACTGCATGACACACTGACCTTTGCGTGGGATTGCTGCAGTGCCCCCAGTGCCATCTCTTCAACACACTCTTGACTCACTGCCCCTTTTTTTTGAATGGTCATCTCAGCCACCCCTAGCATCTCTTTTTTAGATTCATAACTGTAGGTAATGTAAGCCCGATCAAACCACGCCGTACTGCCTCCAACCGAAGTTAATGCCTCGGCAATCATACCGCCCGTACACGATTCTGCCGTCACAATCATGGATTGATGCTTTACCAAAGATTGCCCTACTTGAATAACCAATGCGTCAAAATTCATATCACACCCTCTCTCTCAAAAAAAAACTTCATTTATTTTTCATTCGGCCGTTAACCATATTATAAAGACTTATAATACAACGATGCTTACCCTCAATTTATTTTACTTACTTACCTATTCTATAAACTAAAAAAACACACATACTGTTCCCCCCCCGAAAGAAAGGACTTTTCCATGTTTGGAGCTTCAAAACAAAAAATTCATAGCCTAGAAACAGAAAATCTATCTTATAAAAATTTAATGAACGCTCTAAATCATTCTTTAGCCATTATTGAATTTGACCCTTCTGGATTTATTCTAACGGCAAATGAAAACTTCTTAAAAACCGTAGGCTACACTCTTCCTGAAATCCAAGGAAAGCACCATCGTATCTTTGTATCAGAACCAGAACAAAAAGGCCTGCAATACCAAGGGTTTTGGGACAACCTAGCAAGTGGTAAAGCTTTTACAGGGCAGTTTGAACGCATTGGCAAAAATAACAAATCCATATGGATAGAAGCCAGCTACAACCCAGTAAAAGACAAAAATGGCCACGTTTATAAAATAATAAAACTGGCTTCGGATATTACCGAAAAAACACAACAAGAAATTGAATCTACCGCCAAATTAAATGCGATTAATACCAGTTATGCTGTTATTGAATTTGATATAACGGGTAAAATATTAATAGCAAATGATAACTTTTGTAACACACTAGGTTACCAACTGGATGAAATAAAAAACCAACATCACCGTATCTTTGTTGATCCAGAAGAAGCCAAAAAACCAGAATATCAACAATTTTGGCAAGACCTTGCGAAAGGAAAAGAACAATCTGGCGTATTTAAACGCATTAGTAAACAAGGCAAAGATATTTGGATTCAGGCGGCCTATATTCCAATTGCCTATGACGGAAAGCAACCTCATAAAATCATTAAAATCGCTGCCGACATTACCGAACAGAAGCTCAATGAAATAGAGCTGTCTAATATGGTAAGTGAAGCCAGCGTCGTCTTACAGAATATGGCTAAAGGTATTCTGACTGAAAATATCCACGGTCATTATTCGGACAAATTGGAAAGCTTAAAGCAAGATATCAATCTTAGTATTAATAACCAAGCTCAAACGCTTAATCACATCAATGAAGCCGCAAGCTCCGTATTAAACTCTG
>WFNQ01000067.1 GCA_015488565.1 Thiomicrorhabdus sp. | reverse complement strand
TATGAAACAATGTATTGGCAAATTAAGCCTTTCAAATCATTAAAGTTGTCATAAGATAAACACTTGCTTTTAAACACTATGGAAAAATACCCATGCAGTCTAGTTTCATTCAAGCGTACACCTTAAGGTTAATTCAATACCGCTGGTGGGTAATTTTGCTCTCTTTTGTGATCGCCATTTTAATTGCCAGTGGCGTAAAAAATCTAACCTTTGATACCGATTACCGCGTGTTTTTCAGTGATGAAAACCCTGAACTATTAGCCTTTGAAAAACTGCAAAATACCTACAGCAAAGAGGACAATATTCTCATTGCCCTGACCCCAAAAGGGAGCAACCTGTTTACCGCAGAGAATCTTGCGGCCATTGAGTGGCTCACCGAGCAAGCTTGGCAAATTCCGTATTCCAACCGTGTCGATTCCATTAGCAACTACCAGCATACCTACGCGGAGGAGGACGATTTAATTGTTGAGGATTTAATCTATCAAGCCGAAAACCTCACCCCCGAAGCGATTCAACGTATTCGTCAAATTGCGCTGTCGGAACCCCGTTTGGTGCACTCTTTGATTAATAAATCGGGAACGGTTACGGGTATTAATATCATTAATCAGTTCTCACAACAAAACCAAACTGAAACCCCCGAGGCCGTCTATTTTACCCGAGACTTAATCGAAAAATTTAAAGAGAAATACCCACAATTTGAGGTACACGCCAGCGGTATTACCATGCTGAATCATGCCTTTACTGAGGCCAGCATGATCGATATGGGCACACTCATCCCGCTGATGTATCTGTTTATTTTTATCATGCTTTTGGTACTGCTTAAATCCTTCTCATCCCTCATGGGAATTATTTTTGTCATCGCCTTCTCGATCACTACCGCCATGGGCATGGCAGGTTGGTTTGGCATTGCCCTCACGCCTCCCTCGGCTTCTGCGCCAACCATTATTATGACGTTGGCCGTGGCGGACAGTGTGCATTTTTTAATCTCCATGCTCGCTTTAATGAAGCAGGGTTACAGTAAAAATGATGCCATTGTAGAAAGCATGCGCATTAACATTGGGCCTATTTTTCTGACCAGTCTCACCACGGCCATTGGGTTTTTAGCAATGAATGCCAGTGATGCACCGCCGTTTCACGATTTAGGCAACATCACCGCCATGGGAGTGCTATTTGCCTTCTTATTCACCATCGTGTTCTTACCTGCTTGGGTCTCTGCGCTACCCGTTAGAGTGCAAACCAACCAAAATCCCAATCAAAAAGATAAGATGGCGAAACTGGCCGATTTTGTCATCAAACGTCAAAAAGCCCTCTTTTGGGGTTGTACCCTTATGCTGGTCTTTTTTGCCGCGATGATTCCTAAAATGGTGATTGATGATAATTTTGTCGAATACTTTGATGAGTCGGTGCAATTTAGAGAAGACTCCGATTATGTCATCGACAATTTAACAGGCATTAGCATGGCATTTTATTCGGTCGAATCAGGCGAACCTCAAGGCATCAATCACCCTGAATTTTTAGCCCGAATTGCCCAATTTCAAGAGTGGCTCGAAGCGCAACCCGAAGTAGTGCACGTCAACAGCATTGCGGATACCTTAAAACGACTCAATCAAAACCTGCATGGTGACGACCCCGCTTGGTACAAAATGCCCGAAAAACAAGATCTTGCCGCCCAATATTTACTGTTATATGAAATGTCACTGCCCTACGGTTTAGATCTGAACAACCAAATCAATGTCGATAAATCGGCCACCAAAATTGCGGTCACGCTCGATAACTTATCAACCTCGCAAATTATCGATTTTAACCAACGTGCCGAACAATGGTTAGTGAATCATACGCCACCAGTCATGCAGGTAAAAGGCACCAGTACCGACATTATGTTCTCTAATATCACCATGCGTAATATCGAACAGATGATGAGTGGCTCTGCACTGGCATTGGTGTTGATTTCGCTGATTCTATTTTTTGCCCTCAAAAGCCTAAAATTAGGCGCTCTGAGCTTAGTACCCAACCTCACCCCCGCCATTATGGCAATTGGTATTTGGGCACTAACCTATGGCGTATTAGGCATGGCCGCCTCCATTGTATTTGCCATTTCTATCGGAATAGTTGTAGACGATACCGTCCATTTTTTAAGCAAATACGTTCGTGCACGTCGTGAGATGAAACTCACCACACCCGATGCCATACGCTACGCCTTCTCCACCGTGGGTCATGCCTTATGGGTGACAACGGTGGTGCTGATTGTTGGCTTTGCACTGCTGTCGCAATCCACTTTTTTGGTCAACCAACAAACGGGCATTTTAATGGCCATTACCATTGCGTGTGCGTTACTCTTAGATTTCTTATTTTTACCCACTCTGCTGCTGATGGTGGATAAAGATCCCATTGAAACAACCCGTCAAGATTCATCAGAAAAATTTTCTCCCCCCCAAGAACCTGTCCGAAAACATTCAAGGAAAACACCATGAAAAAACCGTTATTCACCACACTTGGGCTTATTCTGACCCTCTCCCTGTTTTCAGCGCCTATTTACGCGCAAACACCCGAAGAAAAGGGGCTTGCCATTGCCATTGAAGCCGATAAACGGGATAACGGTTGGAGTGATCAAACCTCCAATATCGAAATGATTTTACTCAACCGTCAAGGTGATTCAAGCAAACGTACCATACGAAGCAAAGCGCTAGAAGTACAAGGCGATGGCGACAAAAGCCTCACCATTTTTGATACCCCGCGTGACATCAAAGGCACGGCTTTTTTAACCTTTAGTCACATTCAAGGTGCCGACGATCAATGGCTCTATTTACCCGCCTTAAAACGAGTCAAGCGCATTAGCTCCCGTAATAAATCGGGCCCTTTTATGGGCAGTGAGTTTGCTTATGAAGACATGAGTTCGCAAGAGGTTGAAAAGTACACCTATAAATATCTACGAGACGAACCCTGTGGCGATGGCCTCACCTG
>WFNQ01000066.1 GCA_015488565.1 Thiomicrorhabdus sp. | reverse complement strand
GCATAGGCCAATGCATGACTCGATTCAAGCGCAGGAATAATGCCTTCAAAGCGGGTTAAATCTCGAAAACCTTGCAACGCTTCTTCATCATCCACCGCCACATAGTTCACTCGACCAATGTCTTTTAGCCAAGCATGTTCTGGCCCAACCCCGGGATAATCCAATCCGGCTGAAATCGAATGCGTGCCTAAAATTTGACCATTTTTATCCTGCATTAAATAGGTACGATTACCATGAAACACGCCTGGCTTTCCTTTACACAAAGGCGCGGCATGCTGCCCCGTTTCAAGCCCGAGCCCAGCAGGTTCGACACCATACATTTCCACCGATTCATCGCCTAAAAACTCATGAAACAAACCTATGGCGTTGGAACCGCCTCCCACACAAGCAATCAACACATCAGGCAGTTTATTTTCATGCTGCAAGGCTTGTTGCTTGGCTTCACGACCAATAATGGCTTGAAAATCTCGCACCATCGCAGGGTAAGGGTGAGGCCCTGCGACCGTGCCAATAATATAAAACGTATCATCCACATTGGTCACCCAATCACGCATCGCTTCATTTAATGCATCTTTCAAGGTTTTTGTTCCCGACTCAACAGGCACTACGGTGGCGCCTAGCATTCTCATTCGCACGACATTAGGGGCTTGGCGAACCACGTCATCTGCGCCCATATACACCACGCATTCCAATCCCAAACGAGCGGCCACCGTGGCACTGGCCACACCATGCTGACCCGCTCCGGTTTCAGCAATAATACGCTTTTTACCCAATCGCTTTGCCAACAACGCTTGTCCAATCGTGTTGTTTACCTTATGCGCACCCGTATGATTCAAGTCTTCACGCTTTAAATAAATTTTCCCCCCCCCTAAATGCTCGGACCAACGCTTGGCATAATAGAGAGGCGTTGGACGACCCACGTAATTTTGTAAATCCTCGGCCAGCTCTTTTAAAAAAGCAGGGTCATTTTTAACCGACTCATACTCGTTTTTAAGTTGCTCTAATGCGGCCATTAAGGTTTCAGGTGCAAATACCCCCCCATAAGGACCAAAATGCCCATGCTCATCTGGGTATTTAGAAAAATCCATTGTCATTCAACTCTACTCATTACTCGTTGCATAAATTGTTCCATTTTTTCAGCCGACTTAATGCCTTTTGACTGCTCAACACCACCACTCACATCCACCGCCCACGGCTCGGTTTGCTTAATGGCTTGTTCAATATTTTCAGGCGTTAACCCACCCGCTAAAATAATGGGTTTATTCAAATTTTTAGGCACGCGATTCCAATCAAATCGCTCACCCGTCCCTCCTGGAATACCTGCTTTATACGCATCTAACAACAGGCCGCTTGCTCGCTGGTACTGTTGCGCAATGCGCTCTAAATCAATGCCTTCTTGCATTCGAATGGCCTTGATGTAATCACATTGAAACTGCTCACAAAACTCAGGCGACTCATCGCCATGAAACTGAAGTAAATTAACCGTTGTCTTTTGCAAGACTGCTTGAACATCTGCCACACTTGGATTGACGAACAGAGCTGTTTTTGTAACAAAAGCAGGGATGCTTGTAGCAATCTCAGTGGCTTGCTCAAGAGTCACATTTCGTGGACTTGGCAGATAAAACACCAACCCAATGGCATCCGCCCCCGCATTCACCGCCCGCATCGCGTCTTCAACCGAGGTTAAACCGCAGATTTTAACACGTGTTCTCCTGTTTACAGCCAACCGATTCACTGCCAAAGCACCTCATCCAATGCCACCAAAGGAATGTTAAATTTTTCAGGGTAAAACGCATTCACAAAATATAAACCCGTTGGAGGAGCCGTTGGTGCCGCTTTAGTACGATCCTTTAACGTCAATAACTCTGCCACCCACTCAACGGGCTTTTGCGACAAGCCAACTTGAAACAGCGTACCCGCAATATTTCGCACCATGTGATGCAAAAAAGCATTGGCTTTTATATCAATAAAGACAAAATCACCCTTACGAGAAACGGAAATAAACTCCACCGTTCTTAATGCATTCGACGCTTGACAACCCGACGCTCTAAAAGAGCTAAAATCGTGATAGCCAACTAACGACTGTGCCGCTAAGTGCATTTTTTCCACATCCAATTCAGAATACAACCACGTCACACGGTTTGCCAATACCGCCGAATTAACCGACCGATTAAAAATGACGTAACGGTATTGACGTGCCACCGCTGAAAACCGAGCGTGAAAATCTTCAGCCACCTCTTGCGCCCAAGCAATTCGAATGTCCGTAGGCAGCTTGGTATTCGCCCCTTGCAACCAAGCTTTCATCGGTCGCTCAACACCTAACTCAAAATGCACCACTTGACCAATGGCATGAACGCCCGTATCGGTACGGCCTGCACAAATCAGTCCAACAGGTTCATTTGCGATACTCGATAAACCCGCTTCTAAATGCCCTTGAACTGTCGGGCACTCTAACTGCCGTTGATAACCACAATAGTTTGTGCCTAAATATTCAATACCTAACGCGATTTTAGTGGTTTTTTTCACAGGCTTAAAGATGATTTTTAATTAATAACTCGGCAATCTGAACGGTGTTGGTCGCCGCACCTTTACGAACGTTATCCGCTACCACCCAAATATTCAAGCCATTTTCAGTTGAAATATCTTCACGAATACGTCCAACATAAACAGGGTTAGTATTTGCGGCATCTGAGACAGCGGTAGGGTATCCGCCATCCACATGTTCGTCAATTAACACAATGCCATCCGCCGCTTCCATTAAAGCTTTGGCTTCTGCCGCTGTTATTTTTTTATCTGTTTCAATGTGCAATGCTTCGCTGTGCCCAAAAAACACGGGAACACGTACCGCTGTGGGATTCACCAAAATAGCCTCATCACCCATTATTTTTTTAGTCTCCCACACCATTTTCATCTCTTCTTTGGTGTAGCCATTCTCCATAAAGACATCAATTTGAGGAATGCAGTTAAACGCAATTTGCTTAGGATAAACTTTGGTTTCAACCGATTTCATATTGAGCAAGCTGGCCGTTTGCTTTGCCAGCTCTTCAATGGCATCCTTACCCGTTCCCGACACCGCTTGATAGGTTGCCACATTAATGCGCTTAATACCCACCGCATCATAAATAGGCTTGAGTGCCACCAACATCTGAATCGTGGAACAGTTTGGATTGGCAATAATGCCACGGTTTTTATAGTCCGCGACCGCGTCCGGATTGACTTCAGGAACGACCAACGGAATATCATCGTCGTAACGGAACTGAGAGGTATTATCAATCACCACACAACCCGCTTCGGCTGCTTTAGGCGCATACACCTTCGAGATACTCGCACCAGGTGAAAATAGACCTATTTGTGCTTGTGAAAAATCAAACTTTTCCAAATCTAATACTTCAACCCACTTACCATTAAATTGAATTTTTTTACCTGCTGAACGACTACTTGCTAATGGATACAACGTTCCAACCGGAAAATTACGCTCTTCAAGTACTTTTAAAATGGTCTCTCCAACCGCGCCCGTTGCGCCCACAACGGCAATATCGTATAACTTTGTCATTTCATACCCTTAAAAATTTATTTTTTCTTACTAAGATTACTATCAGAATGTTGGCTGCCTGAACGCTGCTCCAGAGACTCTATGGCCGTCTTTGCAAGGTTTTCAAATGTTTCGGGTAAACTGACAACCATGCCACCTTCGGTCATTTCATGGCTTTGCCCAATAAACTTACCACCCGTTTCTACTACAAAATTATTGCAAACCAATTCACCAATTAACTTACCACTTGCCAAGATTTCAATCTCTTCACAAATCATTTTGCCTTCAAACACACCACTCAATACAATTTTTTTTGCCTTCACCAGTCCCGTTACATAACCAGAAAGGCCTATGGATAAATCATGATCACTATCAATCACACCATCGACACGACCATCCACATGCAAAGGCCCCGCTAATTTGCAGATTTCGCCCGCAACGGTACATCCCTTAGCAATAATTGTTTTTCCATTTTTCGAACGCGTTTCGCGACGGCTTGACTTAAAGAACCCCATGGCACTCCCTTAACGCTTGTAAAAATGTCATCATAATTTTCAATTGACCAGTTATAAAAATGCTTCGGATTTAAGCGACGAAACACAAACCAAACCTCATAATGCAGGTGATTCCCCGAAGAGCGGCCTGTTGAACCAATTTCACCAATCACATCCCCTTTTTGAACATACTGCCCTGTCTTCACTAAACGTTTGCTCAAATGTCCATACACCGTTCGAAAGCCATTGGCATGGGTAATACTAATTAAATTACCAAAACCACTTTTTTTCTTTATGCCAGAAAAGTTCACCACACCGTCTGCCGTTGCAATCACTGGAGCCCCTTTTTTGCCTCGATAATCCACGCCTGCATGCAAGTGACGCTTACCTGTTAAGGGGTGCTTTCGATAGCCATAACTGCTACTAATGCCTTTAAACTCCTTTACCGCATGACCATTTGGAATCATCGATAACATTAAATCCTTTCCCAGTGAAGTTAACTGGACTTGTTTAATGCGCTCTGCCAAAGGCATCGGCTCGGTATCCATTCCTGCCTCACCCACAAGCTCTTCCAATCCTCTGAGGGTTTGATCCAAATAACGCACTTGAGAGCTGGTGACTTCCAACTCCTCTTTTAAACGCGCCTTTTCAAGCAATAGCACTTCATAGTCCGATTGCGTTGTCTTTAAGTCCTCAACAAAAGCATCCACAACCGCTTCATGCTGACTTTCAACCTGATTCGCTTCATAATTAAGCCACCAAATCGAAATGGCCCCTACAATCCACAAGCAAATAAACAGCGCCAGTACAACCCAAAAAAACTTACGGATAAACTGTTTAAACGAGTAGTGCCGCGAACCATGGACATCACTAATTGTAATGGTGAAATAATTTTTCATTTATAAAACAATCAAAACCATCATCACTACAGTGCCGCCACAACGGCATCGCCCATTTCGCAACAACCTACTTTTGTCATCCCTTCTGAGTAAATATCACCCGTACGCAACCCCTGATCTAACACCTTAGACACCGCATTTTCAATTTTAACCGCCAAATCTTCACGTCCTAATGTATAACGTAGCATCATCGCGGCAGATAAAATCGTCGCTAATGGATTCGCTAAATCCTGTCCTGCAATATCAGGCGCAGATCCATGACTTGGCTCATACATTCCTTTGTTATTCTCATCCAATGAGGCCGAAGCCAGCATACCAATAGAGCCTGTTAACATGGACGCTTCATCTGACAAGATATCACCAAACATATTGCCCGTCACCATCACATCAAACTGCTTAGGATTCAACACCAACTGCATCGCGGCATTATCAACATACATATGCTTTACTTCTACCTCAGGGTACGCTTTGGCCACCTGATCAACCACTTCACGCCAAAGCTCCGTCACTTCCAACACATTCGCCTTATCTACAGAGGTTAATTTTTTATTACGCTTCATGGCCGCTTTAAACGCCACATGTGCAATGCGTTTAATTTCAGATTCCGAATACACATAGGTATTAAACCCTTGACGTTCACCACTCTCCAACACACGAATCCCACGTGGTTGACCAAAATAGATCCCCCCCGTTAACTCGCGTACAATCAAAATATCTAAGCCAGAAACGACTTCAGGCTTTAAGGTAGAAGCATCCGCCAACTGAGGGTACAAAAATGCAGGACGTAAATTGGCAAATAATTTCATTTCCGAACGCAAACGCAACAACCCTTTTTCAGGACGAACAGAGATATCCAATGACTCCCACTTATAACCACCAACCGCACCCAACAAAATGGCATCCGCAGCTTGTGCTTTCGCCATAGTTTCATCCGACAATGGAACCCCATGAACATCATAAGCGGCACCACCGACCAAATCTTCGGTCATTTCAATACCTAAACCATCGGAGACATTTAATGCATTCAATACCTTTACGGCTTCCGCTGTAATCTCTGGGCCAATACCATCACCGGGCAAAATCAATACTTGTTGTGTCATGTTCAAATTCTCTCTCTTAATTATGTTCAAGCGACGCAAACAACCAAGGCGCTTCTTGTTTACGCTTCGCTTCATACGCTTTAATTTCATTTTGATGTGCCAGCGTTAATCCAATATCATCCAGCCCATTTAATAAACAGTGCCGTCTGAACGCATCCATTTCAAATGGAATCACATCACCATTTGGTTTTACCATTTCCTGCTTTTCTAGATCCACCGTAAGCGAATAACCTTCTTGTGCAAATACCTCTTGAAATAGTTGGTCGACAATCGACTCATCCAGAACAAGCGGCATAATGCCATTTTTAAAGCAGTTGTTAAAAAAAATATCCGCAAAGCTGGGGGCAATCACCACATCAAAACCGTAATCTTTTAACGCCCAAGGCGCGTGCTCTCGGCTTGAACCACACCCAAAATTTTCACGCGCCAATAAAATCTTAGCGCCTTGGTAGCGTGACTGATTCAAAACAAACTCTTTTCGCAATGGGCGACTTGAATTGTCCGAATCGGGCTGACCCACATCCTCATAACGCCACTCATCAAATAAATTCGGGCCAAACCCAGTACGCTTTATTGACTTTAAAAACTGTTTCGGAATAATCGCATCAGTATCTACATTCGCACGATCCATTGGTGCAACAAGGGCGGTCATTTTTATAATCTTATCCATGCTTCTTTCTCCCTGCCGTTACAAATAATCACGGACATCAACAAAATGCCCTGCCACCGCGGCGGCGGCGGCCATTTCTGGACTCACTAAATGGGTACGTCCACCAGCGCCTTGACGTCCCTCAAAATTTCGATTAGAGGTCGAAGCACAATGCTTTCCAGCCGGCAATTTATCGGCATTCATCGCCAAACACATCGAGCATCCTGGATTACGCCATTCAAACCCCGCCTCAATAAAAATCTTATCCAACCCCTCTTTTTCCGCTTGCTGTTTTACCAAGCCAGACCCCGGAACTGCTAACGCCAATTCAACTGAGCTGGAGATTTTACGCCCTTTCAAAACCTGAGCGGCAGCTCTAAAATCTTCAATTCGAGAGTTGGTACACGAACCAATAAACACATATTCTGCAGGAATTTCTGTCATTGGTGTATTGGCTTTCAGCCCCATATAATCCAATGCACGCTGAATGCCTTCGGCCTTAACCGAATCCGCTTCTTTTGCAGGGTCTGGTACACAACCATTCACATCCACCACCATTTCTGGCGACGTTCCCCACGTCACTTGCGGCTCAATGGTTGAACCATCCACCTCAACAACGGTATCGAAAAATGCACCGTCATCCGACTTTAAATCCATCCAAGCGGTCACAGCCATATCCCAATCATCCCCTTTGGGCGCATAAGGGCGATCTTGAACATATTCCACGGTTTTTTCATCCACCGCCACCAAGCCAACACGTGCACCCGCTTCAATGGCCATATTGCAAACCGTCAAGCGACCTTCAATCGACATATCGCGAAACACCTGCCCGCCAAACTCAATGGCATGGCCATTACCGCCCGCTGTACCAATTTCACCAATAATGGCCAGCACAACATCCTTAGGCGTCACCCCTTTTTGCAGTTGACCTTCGACACGAATCAACATGTTTTTCATTTTTTTCTGAATCAAGCATTGAGTCGCCAAAACGTGTTCCACTTCCGATGTACCAATCCCGTGCGCCAACGCACCCAATGCGCCATGTGTTGCAGTATGCGAATCCCCACACACCACCGTCATACCGGGCAGAGTGGCACCCTCTTCCGGCCCCACAACATGCACAATTCCTTGGCGAATATCGCCCATCGCAAACTCTGTAATACCAAACTCGCGTGCGTTCATCCCCAAGGTTTCGACCTGAATGCGTGATACGGGGTCTTTAATACTCGCCACCCCACCCGTTAAATCGGTGGTCGGAACATTGTGATCTGGCGTAGCCAAATTGGTATCAATACGCCAAGGTTTACGGCCCGCCAAGCGCAACCCTTCAAACGCTTGTGGCGAAGTGACTTCATGAAGAAGTTGGCGATCAATATAAATCAACGCCGTGCCATCTTCTTCCTCACGCACCAAATGTGCATCCCACAACTTATCGTATAAAGTCTTTGCTGACATCGCTCTAAACCCATTATTCACTAATTTTAAATAGCCCAGAATTATATCACTTCACAACCCGTACTATAAGAATAAAATAGGCGTAAAATTCGAGTAAAATACGCTCTAAACATCAACCACATTTCACTCCCCCTGTAAAAACAAAGGAAATCCAATGAGTTATTCGGTCAAAGAGGTCTTCTACTCCCTGCAAGGAGAAGGATTTTATAGTGGACGGCCTGCCATTTTTTGCCGACTCAGCAACTGCAACCTTTGGACAGGGCGTGAAATAGATCGTGACAGCGCTATTTGCCAGTTTTGTGATACTGATTTTATTGGCACCGATGGCCAAAACGGAGGACGCTTTCAAAATGCCGAAGCGCTATGCCAACACCTTCTTACCTTTTGGCCGAATACAACAGACCCAAAAAACTCTACTTCAGAGCTACCCCCCTTTGTGGTGCTCACAGGAGGCGAACCCTTACTGCAAGTGGATGACGCACTGATTAGCCAACTACACCTGCATCAATTTGAAATCGCCATTGAAACCAATGGAACGAAAAATGCACCTAAAGGCATTGACTGGATCTGCATGAGCCCCAAAGCCAATGCACCCATTCTGTTAGAATCGGGCAATGAGCTCAAACTGGTCTATCCTCAACCCGAACTCTTACCCGAACAGGTTGCACACCTTGACTACCAATATTTTTACCTGCAACCAATGGACGACGCCGACCCCAGCATTCAAAAAAACAATTTAAAACAAGCCATTCACTACTGCTTAACACACCCCAAGTGGCAACTGAGCCTGCAAACACATAAACTACTTGGTATTGACTAATGAACACTAAAAAAGCCCTTTCTATGACCAGTAAAAACACAAAAATTGATGCCCTCTTTATTAACGGTCTAACCCATGATGGACGTGGTGTAGGGCATTTTGAAGGCAAAGCCATCTTTGTCGATGGCGCCGTTCCAGATGACACCGTAAGCGCTAACATCATCAAACATCACGACAGCTTTGATGACGCCGTATGCCTTAACATTGAAACCCCCTCACCCGATCGCACGACCCCATTCTGCCCTGTTTATGACACCTGCGGAGGTTGCCAACTGCAACACCTTTCACTGGATGCACAGCGGCACTGGAAAAATAAAAACTTCATCACTCAACTCACACAAGCCGTTGAAGCACAACATTCTCAAGAAGAAGCCCCCATTATTGGTGAAGGTCAGCACTATCGTCGTCGCGTGCGTTTAAGCTTAGTTATCAGCAAAAAAGATAAAGTAGCACGCTTAGGGTTTAAACAAAAATCCTCGACCGAGGTCGTGGACATTGAGCACTGCCCAATATTAACTGAGTCATTAAACCAAACTATTCAAGCCAATAAACCAGCGCTGCTTGAAACGGCAAGCCGCGCGTTAAAAGAGATCTCGCTTGTCGAAGCTGACCAAGGTGTTTTTGGGCTACCCAACACCCCCACCAGCACACAACCAACCTACACACTCAACACACAACCGCCTTTAACGCTATCATTCCCAGAAACGGGATTCATTCAAGTCAATCAAGCACTCAACGAAAAAATGGTTACACAAGCGCTTAACTGGCTTGACCTGCAACCCAGCCATAACGTACTGGATCTATTTTGTGGTGTGGGCAACTTTACCCTTCCAATGGCACAACAGACACAAAAAGTAGTCGGCATTGAAGGCGAACAGAATCTGGTTGATACCGCCAACCACAACGCACAAAACAATCAATTGGATAATGTCACTTTTTACAAAGGTGATCTATTTGATGAAATAACTCCCAAGCCTTGGTTTAAAAAACAGCGCTATGACCGAATATTACTCGACCCTGGTCGCCAAGGGGCATTTAACGCCTGCAAACAACTCGGTAAACTCAAAGCACAGATTATTGTGTACGTATCATGTAATGCAGCGACCCTAATTCGCGACATCAAAGAACTCGAAAAGCAAGGGTATCGCCTCAGTAAAGCCGGCATGATTGACATGTTCCCACACACCACACACACCGAAGTCATGGTACAACTGACGCGCACCCATAAAGCGCTTAAAAAACCAAAATCTCGATCTATATTTAAGATGTAAGATGCCAAATTCATTGCAAATAACATGGGTATTTTTCTTCCCCCCTCTAAAAAATAGCTATAATACTAGCCGCAGGGTAAGACTTACTAAATTCAAGATTCATTAACGAATGAATAACAGGATAAATATGATTTTTAAAAAAACACTAATAATCAGCGCACTCACCATAATAGCCAGTTCTGCTTATGCGAACGTCAACTTTGATACTACTTTTACTGGTGACAATTACGTCAATAGCTTTAGTTACAATGATGGCACCCTCACTCAAATAGACACAACAGGTCTTGCTGGAACTCAACTATGGTCAGCCTCTTCAACGTTAAATGTAACGTTAAATAATGTAACTAACTATGAGTTTATTTGGGAAGTTAGAAATCAGTTTAGCGATTCAGGATTTCTAGCCGACTTTACACTTGGTTCAACCACTTACTCCACAAGCACAGACCCCAGCATTTGGAGTTACTCTTCAGATCAAGTTAACTGGTCGTCTGTTACTGGCTATGGTCAAAATGGAGCTCCAGCGCTTAGTACCCCTTGGACAGGTCTGTTTGGAGGAGGAATCGCCACAATCAGCCCCAATGCAGAATGGATTTGGGATAGCACCAACAATGACGCCTATGAAACTTTATTCATTAAAGCATCCATCACCTCCCCCGTACCAGAGCCTAGCACTTACGCTCTCATGTTAGGTGGCCTTGGGTTGGTTGGCTTTATGGCGTTTCGACGTCAGCGTAAAACCATTTCTTAAAATCAAGTTCCATCACATTATCTTATAAAAAAGCTCATACTTATCTGTGGGCTTTTTTCATTTAACCGCTCTCCTTATTCTCCCCCCCTCTCTTTTATGCTATAGTTTTATCCAATTTATTAGCCATGACTAACTTTTTTATTCGTCGCAATATAATTTTAACTATTTCCCCCCATACAAAATAGAATAAAAAAACATGAAAAAACGCCTCTTATTCAGCTTTTTTT
>WFNQ01000065.1 GCA_015488565.1 Thiomicrorhabdus sp. | reverse complement strand
CGTTACAGCATGGCCTAAATGCTGTAACGGGATTTTAATATGCGTATTTTTTAAAGTAGGCATATTAAAGTTAAGAATAACACCCCAACCCTTATATAGAAACGTGAAAAACAGTGTAAGGATTTGGGTAATATTGAGAGTGTGAGTGCACGAATCACGTGTGGCTATAGAAGAGGAAACAATATGAACAGTTTGCGCCCATCGATTAAGGTTGATGCTCAAGGAACGATTGTAGAAGTAAACCAGGATTATTTGGAGTTGCTTGGCT
The DNA here is from genome assembly GCA_015488565.1 of Thiomicrorhabdus sp. Lineage (GTDB taxonomy): Bacteria > Pseudomonadota > Gammaproteobacteria > Thiomicrospirales > Thiomicrospiraceae > Thiomicrorhabdus. The sequence goes on along the minus strand of WFNQ01000065.1, from coordinate 6,593 downwards.
ATTCTTTGTCAGAGATGGTTCATCACTCTATTCATGATTTTCAATCCTCTGTATTTCCCCGGCCGTTTCAAGAGGATTTGATGGCCGTATTGAATGCGGGTCAGCCTTATCATGGTTATACGATAGAAAAAAATAAATCAGGGTCGGATGTTTATCTGTCCGTTACCTTGTTTCCATTAGGCTCCAAAGATAATTATCAAGGATATAGTGCGGTTAAGCGCTTATTGACGCCAGAAGAGATGCAGCGTGTTAAAAAAGATTTTGAAGACGTTGAGCGTGGCAAAAAAAGAGTGGTTGAAGGTACGGTTGTGTCCTCTTTTTTTATGGCCACAGTAGGGAGGGCGTTTAAATTAAACTTTTTACCGATGATGATTGTGGCGGCGGTATTTACTTCAGTCTTAATTTTAGTGGTGGCTTTTATTAATGGGCAAGCTCAAAAGAAAAGTGTGTTGGATGCTTCCATTCAAAGTTACTCTAAAACCTTAGAGGCAGAGTTAGAGGGGTTGATTGATAAAAACAAGTTAATTGGTGAGACCAATTTGGTTGGGTTAACAAAATCAGAATTTGTTCGTAGTGCGGTGGATGAGTTGGATATTGATACCTTGGTGGATGAGTTTAATGGCATTAACGAGCACTACAAGAAAAATTCGGTTTTACAAAATATTGCGATGCAAGTGTTTGATGCCGAAGGTAATTCCATGTATCGTTCATGGGTGTCTGAGGAGGAACAAGACATTATTCCGGTTGCTCGGCTTTATGTTAGTGAGACATTGAAACAGGATAAGCCAGGCTCCTTTTTTGTGCTAGAAAAAGAGGGGGTCACGCTTAAGTCTGCTATTCCGTTGCACTTTGAAGGCAACCTTGTTGGTGTGGCTGAAATGAACCAAGACTTTAATGCGATTAAAAAGGCGATAGAAACCTTATCGAGTGGGTTGCTGTTGGTTGCTGTTGCAGATAAGTATGTACAACAAGTGCCTGCTCGAATAAATGATAAAAGCTTGAAAATAGGGCAGGACGCTAAATATTATCTGGATAGCGCATTCTCAACGGAGGATGCTAAAACGGCGAAACAAGTGAGCCTTCTGAAAGCACTTTCCATTGATCACCTCGTTAAGGATGGTGTGCTGTATCAAAATGGGTATTTACATATTTCACGTCCTGTTTTAGATGTGAGAGGGGATACGATTGGAAGTATTATTGTCAGTATTGACGGAAAAGAGTTTGAATCGTATTTGGATAAAAATTTAGCGGTGGTTGAGGGGACGTTTTTTGGTGTGACGGTCGCCACCATTATTACCGCAATGTCATTGCTTCTTTTGGTTTGGCTATTATTGATTCGTCCGATTAAGCGAATGGAAGAACAGGTGTCGGATGCGGTGAGTTCCAGTGATTTATTTAAACGTGCCGATGTGATTGGTCACAATGAAATGGCCGATTTAGGGCGAGCTTACAATAAGCAAGTGTCGCTCTTTCAACAGGTCATGAGTGACAGTTCAAATGCATTAAGCAATATTGTTAAAGGGGATCTTACCAAGCGGGTTACAACGGATTATAAAGCGGATTTTTTAATTATTAAAGACCAGCTCAATGCCACAATGGATGGGTTGCAAAATACCTTTGCTCAAATTAATACCGTCTTATTGGATTTGCGAAATGGTGAGTTTAGCCATGAGCACAGCAATGATTTAAAAGGAGAGTATTATGAGATTGTTGAGTCGGCAAAAAATACCATGCATGAGCTTTCTACGGTCTTTAAAGAGATCGACCGAGTGATGATTCAAGTGTCTAAAGGTGATCTTTCACAACGTATTGATGCCAAAACCAGCGGAGATATTCAAGCCTTAACAGCGATTATTAACACGTCAATGGATAATCTTGGTAAAGGGTTTGATGACATTGTTTCAGCGGCAAAACGTATTGCCGCGGGTGATTTTACGCAAGCTATTTCCAATCCTTACGAATATAAAATTGATGAGGCCAAGCAGGCCATTAATCAAGCGGTTGCAGACTTAAAAGAGGTGATTTCAAATGTGAAAGGCATTGCTGACAATGTCCAAAATTCGGCAAAATCGGTTGCCAGTGGTACGGAGCAGTTAAATGAACGTACCCGTGAGCAAGCGAGCTCTTTAGAGCAAACGGCTTCGGCAATGGAGCAAACCTCTGCTCAAGTTGAAAGTAACCTTGAATCAACCAAGGTGTCTGCCGATATTGCCAGTGAGCAATCGGCTATTTTGGAAGAGGCCAATCAAACGATGAACGAAACCCAAGGTGCAATGCAGGGAATTAAAGAAGCCTCTGAACAAATTAGCAGTATTACAAGCTTAATTGACAGTATTGCATTTCAAACCAATTTATTGGCGTTAAATGCGGCGGTTGAAGCGGCTAGAGCGGGAGAACATGGGCGAGGATTTGCCGTGGTTGCGGCAGAAGTGCGCAGCCTTGCGGGTAAATCTGCTGAAGCAGCAAAAGAGATTAATGTGTTGGTTGAAAAAACCTCTGAGGCCATTGAAGGGGGCGTGATAAAGGTCAATACAGTGAATGCACATTTAGAAAAAATTACGTCTGAAACCGAACGAATGAAGCAGATTGTATCTGAAATTACAGTGGCGTCTCAAGAGCAGGCAGAGGGTGTTAAACAAGTTAACAGTGCGATTACGTCGATTGATTCGGTAACACAGCAAAACTCGGCACTGGTATCAGAAACCTACACGACGACAGAGCAGATGATTAGAGCGGCGGATGATTTAATTGATAATGTCTCTAAGTTTAAAGTTTAGAGGAGCGTAAATATCTAGAATTTATTTAAAACTTAGGTACTTATCCTATAAGTAAGCATTTATAATAGTTTTTTTGTATTTTAATGCGTTTACTTTTTAGGGGTTTTGCTCTCTTCATGTCTATGTGGTTCTCTCGTTTTGATCTGGTTTCTTTAAGCCACTATTTTTCTCGAATAGTTTTGGTTTTTACCGTGCTTCTAATTGGGTGGTTGCTGGGGTCAATGCTCTCTTTTTCGCTATCCTCTCCAGCCCCATTAAGTTCGCCAGTTATTCAGCAAAATACCCCTTCCAACCCTCCCACCTCTGTGCGCATGCTTTCTATTGATTTATTTGGACATCAGTTGGCGGAACCCTCTGCCTTACATCAAGATAATCGCGGTGATGTAACTGAAACGAGCTTAAACCTAGTGGTACTCGGTATTGTGGCGTTGCCAGATGATAAGGGGCTTGTCATTATTAAATCGGGGGCGAAAACGCTTTTGGCCTCGGTTGGTGAAGAGATTCAAGCGCGAGTGTATTTGGAAGCCGTTTATTCCGATTATGTCGTCATTGATCATAATGGGGTGCTCGAAAAATTAATGATGAGTGAGTCAAATGAACTATTGGAATCGAATGCATTTGGTTTAAATGATCAGAAAGAGGTCGGTAGTGAGCTTAATAGCTTAAAAAAAGAGTTAAAAAAATCACCGATGAAAATCATGCAATATGTGCGTTTTCAATTAATCAATGCTGGAAAACATGATACCAGCATGAAATTGTGGCCTAAAAAAGATGCCGAACTGTTTAATGAACTCGGGCTTAAGGCGGGCGATGTTTTGAAAATGGTGAATGGACGATCTATTGCTCAACTAACTCAAAAGCCACGGTTATGGATAAAGGTTTTAAATGAACCTGTATTGGAAATGGAAGTTGAGCGTCAAGGGCAAGTCGAGTTTTTAGTTGTAGAGTTAAATTAGTTTTTGTTATCTGGGAACTAAACAGGTAATACCCTAAATGCTTACACTAGGTTTTCGTTTCTATGTAAGGATTTGGGTAATAGGATTGAATAGGAATAAAGTAAACATGAAAAAAATTCGTTGGTTAACCATGGGTGTTTTCAGTCTAATGGTCTCTTTGGGCAGTATTCATACAGCGATGGCTGAAGGAGCCTTAAAGCAAAATTTTAAGCAGGTGGATATTCGAACGGTTATTGAGGCGGTGGCTAAAATATCGGGTTATAACATTATCATTGATCCTCGTGTGAAAGGAAAAGTGACCTTTATTGCCCCCGCAGGGATGAAACCTAGTGAGCTGTATCAGTCGTTATTGGCGGTATTGCGAGTGCATGGTTATGCGGCGATTGAAGGTGATAGTGCCATTAAAATTATTCCAGCTAACATGGCACGTGACCAGTTTCCCTATCGTTCTAATGATTTAACCAACGATGATTGGGTCACGGAAGTGATTGGCGTTAAGAATGTTGAAGCGACTAAGTTGGTGGCCGTATTAAGACCTTTGATTGCTAAAGAGGGGCATTTAGTGGCGTTATCAGACAGCAATAAGCTTATTGTGACTGATGTGGTCTCTAATATTAAACGACTCAAGCATATCCTAAAACGTGTGGACGTGGATACCTTGGGTCATTATGAAGTGATTACGGTATTAAATTCTTCGGCAGAAGAATTAAGCAAAACGATTAAGGGCATTATTGGTAAGCCAACGGGTTCTAAAAGTAGTGCCGTTAAGGTCAGTTTTGATGCGCGTTCCAATCGTTTAATTTTAAGTGGTGATGAGCAAAAGCGAATTATTCTACGCGCACTGATTGCCCACTTGGATGTGAAAGTTGAATCGGAAAGTCAGGTTCAGGTTATTTATTTACGTTATGCCAAAGCCACTGAAATTGCAGAGGTGCTACGAAAAGTCGCTGGGAATCGTGCCATTTTAAATTCGGCAAAAAGTGAGGCGAACTCAGGTAATGGCGCTAGTGGTGACTCTGTACCCACTCCGACTCGTTCCTTAAGTTCAAAGCAGTTAAAAGACCAAATCAGCATTGAAGCGGACGAACGAATGAATGCATTGGTGATTAGCGCACCAACGGCGATTGTAAATACCTTAAAAGGTGTGATTAAACAGCTCGATATTCGTCGTGCACAAGTTTTAATTGAGGCCATTTTTGTGGAACTATCAGAAGATAGGGCGGCTAATTTAGGCGTTGAGTGGGCATTGCTGGGTCAAAGTGCCGCAGGGATTGTTAATTTTTCTGGGGCATTGCCGAGTTTATTAGGCCAAACGGCGGAAGCGGCCGCGACTGCGCAAGCGGATTTAATTGGTCGTGGCTTTACGATTGGCTCAGGTGGATTGAACGCCGCTGGTGATCAAGGTTGGGGCGCGTTGATTTCGGCACTAAACAGTGATTCCTCGTCCAATATCTTAGCCACGCCATCTATTTTGACGTTAGACAATGAAGAAGCGGAAATTGTTGTCGGCCGTGAAGTGCCGTTTCAAACAGGCAGTTTTACCAGTGGTAATAACGCCGCAACCAACCCATTTAATACCATAGAACGCAAGAACGTGGGGCTTAAGTTAAAAGTAAAGCCACAAATTAACGAAGGAAATGAGATCTATTTAGACATTGATCAAGAGATATCTGATGTGTTGCCTAAGGGAGAAGCCGTTGATTTGCAAACCACCAAACGTCAAATTAAAACACGCGTAATTGTCGGTGACGGTAATATCGTGGTGCTCGGAGGATTAATTAATGAAAAAGAGACTCAGAACGAGTCCAAAGTTCCATTTTTTGGGGATTTACCGTGGCTTGGAGGCTTGTTTCGTTCCACATCAACATCACGTGAAAAAGTGAATTTAATGGTGTTTTTACGCCCTGTAATTATTCGTAACAATGAAACCAGTGATTATTACAGTCAGAAAAAATACAGTTATATGGAAAAAGAGCAGACACAATTATTAGATAAAAAAGGCAGTCGCTTATTACCTGATGAGGAGTTAAGACCACGTTTACCTACGCTACAACAGTGGCGAGGCTCTTCAACGTCTACCACAACGAATCCGCCAGTAGCCTCCTTAAATGTTCCACCACTGGTTTCAAATGCTGTATCGATTAAGCCTCTTGAATCGTCTAAAAATAAAGGCAATTTATCTGACACAACGGCAGAGTTACTGGGCTTATGAGTCAGATATTACCATTTAGCTTTGCTCGAAAAAATGAACTGGTGTTAAGCACGGGTTTAAGTGCTGAGCCAAAAGTGTTTTATACTCAAAATACTCCGCTCGTGGCACTGCAGGAAGTACAGCGACGTTTATTGGAGGTGTCGGATGATGCGACGCTGGAAGAGGAGTGCACACAAGGCACTTTGTTTGAACAACTTTCCGAAGACGCATTTGAGAAAAAAATTCAAGCCAGCTACTCTGGTAGCGGACAAAGTTCAATGGAGTCCATTGATTCCATTGAAACGGAAGATTTGGCCACGATATTTTCTGAGTTGGGTGAACCTGAAGATTTATTAGACAGTGCCGATGAAGCGCCCATTATTAAACTGCTTAATGCGATTTTGTCTGAAGCCATTCGCGCCAACGCATCGGATGTACATATTGAACCGTTCGAAAATCAATTGCGTATCCGTTTCCGAGTCGATGGTGTTTTGAGCACTATTTTTACACCTAAAGCCGTATTATCAGGTATGTTGGTTTCCCGTATTAAAGTTATGGCTCGGTTGGACATTGCCGAAAAGCGTTTGCCACAAGATGGACGTATTGCCCTTGAATTAGGTGGGAGAGCCGTGGATTTAAGGGTTTCGACCATTCCATCCAGCTTTGGTG
>WFNQ01000064.1 GCA_015488565.1 Thiomicrorhabdus sp. | reverse complement strand
TGCTGGCGTATTTTCCAAAAAATAAAAATAAACCGAGAGAGATAATAAAAAGAACAAATAAGCTGGTGTAGATAGAAAAAGAGACAGGGCGAATAAGCACCACATCGCCAAAAAAGTTTTCGTCACGCTTTTTATCGCTGACTTCGGTACGAAATAAAGACATATTTTTTTTATTCTTTTTTAAGAGTTAAAAGCAGGGTAATAAATACAATTTTATGTCAGCTAAATTCTGCTTCCAGTGCGTACTGAAGTTGTGTGGTGGTATGTTGGTGCATATCGAAATAAACCGTGCGAATAAAAGTAGCTGTTAGTTGGCCTTCGGCACTTTCATTCAGAGTAAGATAGTGTTGAAGTTCACCATCTGAAACGTCTTTGTATGCAAACAGCATACTCATCCATATTTGTTGGGCAATTGGTTGGTTCATTTTCTTTTTCATCTCTAAAACCATTTGTTTCAACTGTTCTTGAGTGATATTTTGTGTATTTGGATTTACTTTGCGCATACCCCATGTAATGGCTTTAAACAGCGCAATTTGCATATTTACAACCAATGCACTTGAGCCAATGACCTTGTCTATTTGTTCGATTAAATGTTTGCGATTTTCTGAGGGTGGTGTGGCTTGTAACTCGGTAAAAAATAACTGCATTTCTTGGCTGGCTTGCAACGATTTTGCGGCCTCTTCTTTTTGAGTGATTTGTGTGATATTAGGTTGGTGCATGAAATTAAGCATTTGTTGCATTTTTTGTTCGTCATAGCACGTTAAAATGACTTGTTTAAGTTCTTTTATTAGAACGGTTGAGTCAAAAAAACGTAGGATAATTTTTTGATAGCGTTCAAAAATATGAGTAGGAATGGTATTTTTTTCATGTTCAATATTCTGAATAACACTTGTTGAAAAACGTTCAATTTTTTTATCTAAATAAGCGTGCTTTATAAAGCTTTGGACGGTTTCGGACATGTTTTTTCCTTACATTTATTTAGTAAATCAAATCGGGAGCGCATTAAAGCCCAGCACTTTAGAAGCACGCTTGATTTAAACAGCAACAGAATAAAGGAGCAATAGGCCGAAATAACTATATTGGCTTATCTTATTGTGTATTGTTCGTACTAAGGTTACAGAAAAGGGGGGAGTTGGTTCTATGATGTTATGGAATTAGGAGCGTAGCTATGGGCTTGCTGTTCCAAATCTCAATTCAGTTTCTCAGTTTTTTGTAGTAATAAAATGGTGGTTTTTCTATCTGGGGATTAGGGTTTTAGAATTAATGTATCTTTTGGCTGACGCTTACGAGCAACTCTATCAGAGACATAATCTACCTGCTGATCAGTTAACTTCTCAAATTTAAAATCGTTTTTTTTCTTTTTCAAGGTGGTAAGGTTATCTCATTTTTTGGTGTCGGTTCAGGGTCGCCAATCAACTCAAGTAATTCAGGGGGCATTTCTACGATCTCTTTATTGGGCTCAGGTGAAGGACTGAGGGCCATAAGCATGAAGAAGATGAAGTACACAACAACAAAAATAAAATAAGGGTTTTTTATTATTTTAGAGCTTTTTGCGTCCCTTTTTATTTTAATGTTATGACCAATGATGATTAATAAAATCGTTATGGCGTATGGAATGCCAAAAAGTAGTAAAATGCCAGAACTCATTTCTAGGCTTTGGCCTCTTCCCCAACCAGGTATGGGTGGTGAGACTAGATAAGACCAAATAAGATTGATCGTTGTTATAGCTAAGCCCACTAAAGCATATTGAATATGTCCAGACAGGGCGGTGATTCCAGAAACAATTAAAATAAATAAGACTACGCCCAAAGCAGCGCCAGACATCATAGCGGGCATAATGCTCAGTACGGCCAAGACAATGGATAAAATACCCACTATTTTCCCTACTATTTCCCAAATCATATTTTTTTTCGTTAAATTTGGCATGTTTTTTATCTCAGTATCAAAACGGAGGGTTAGCTTTAGGCTGTTCTTGGACAGGAATACTGTCTTGCTCTTTTGATGGGATATTTTTTTCAAGGTTTATTTCGGTTAGCGAGCTTCCAATTTCTCCCAATATATTTTGGGCATTATCGATAGAGTTAACCAAGTATAAGCTATAAGAAAAGTTTTTTGTTGTCCAGTTTAATACGGCATATTTTTTTTCAGAAGGGGTCTTTTTAATGGCATAAATTGCAGGATAACCAAAAACCTGCGCATTAATAAACTCCATTATTAAATTGGCAGAGCCATTTTGTAAGGTTGATTCTTCTACAATTAAAATATGACTTTGATCGAGTTTTTGAAAAATGCGTCTAGCCGTTCCTTGAATTCCTTGGCCTGAAGTTACTCCCAAGAGAGATGTATTTGGAAATGAATAACCAATGTAATTATAATTATAGGCTATTATGTTTGGTATTTTTGATAGTGTGAAGCGGATATTTGGTATTGTTGGCGATGTGTCAATTATATAATTGACTATGTTTACAATTCCTTCTGAATCTTCCTTGCTGACCTCGTCATACCCATTCTTTTTATTTTTTTCGAGCTCTTCTTTAATTAAAGGTTGTAGCTCGGCAGGTAGGCTATCGATGGATAGCACACTGTTATTTGGCTCACCTGACAGCATCTTTTTTGCGGCCTCTTCACTAAATCCCATGTCCATCGTGTGTTGAAGCATTAAACTTTCTAAATCTTCATTCATTTGTTTTATAACGCTTGGAGCTAGTGAGACGTATGAGTTATCGAATGTATCAGTTTGATTGAATTTATCAGTTGCTACGTTATGGCCTTCATTATTTAATGTTTTGATATTTTCTTTATTAAATGAGTTTATATTTTTTGCCATAGGAACATCAAGAGCTGGTGGCGGAGAAACTAAGTTAGGTTCATTATTTTGAACATCACCCGCGTTGTTAAGATAGGCTATTATCAATAAAATAATAATGCCAATGGAAAGAATGGTAATTATTTTTTTCTTCTTCATACCTCTTATTTAAACAGACTAAAAATGGATGTCTATAGGCCAAAATAACCATTTTGGAAAAACACTTACTTGTTAGTGTTTTTTACTTATTTAGTCGAATTTAAGGTTCTTTTGAAAAGTGAGAGGGTAAATTATAATAATCTAATTTCAAAAACGACCGAGTGGCGTTCATTATGATGACTGAATTATTTCAGCAAGCATTACACATTGATTCCCTTTTGACTGATTAAATTGATTGATTTTGAGGCCAAAAAAAAAGATTTGATATCCAATATAGATTTCAAGCGAGGGAGTTATTTACATGAACGCCTTAAAGGTTACGTTTAACCAAATTAGACGTTTACACAAAATGATTTACAGGCTCTAAAATAAACGTAAAACTGAATCAAAATGATTTTTTTACAGTAGAACGTTCATTCTCAGACAAGCATCCTAGGGATGCCAAAGCCCGCCGAGTACCGCATCTCTTTTCGCACCAGTGACTGTTGAGAGTGCAACCACTTGGTTGTTAACTCGTTGCTTGGCCAACCACGCGCACATCATGGCTTCAATGGCGTTGGGATTCAGCCCAATGGCTTCCGTGCTTTGTACGTTGTATGAGGTTAGTTGTTGAATGGACTGAATCAGTTGTGGGTTCAATGCACCGCCACCCACAATCCAAACGGGTATATTGGTATGTTGTGTTAGGTTTTGTTGTTGTACGATGTTATGTATTTCGTTGGCAATGGTGACCGCCGTAAAGCGATTGAGTGTGCTGATTAGATCAATAGGGGAGATCGGCGTGCTGTCTTGGGAGCGGCTTAACACAAGGGCTATTTGTTCGTTTAGCCAGTTGACGTTAAAGGTTTCTCGTCCTGTGCTCTTGGGGTGTGCTAATGCAAAGTAGGGGTGTGATAGCAGTTGGTCTAATAGGGCTTGATGGGGTGTACCTTGCTTGGCGAGTTTTCCTGCTTTATCAAAGGGAAGTTTAAAAT
>WFNQ01000063.1 GCA_015488565.1 Thiomicrorhabdus sp. | reverse complement strand
GTCGGTCGACCATTGGACGTGGAAACTTATAGCGATCAGCTCGGCCTTTTAAGGCGAGGTTGGATACATTTGGACCTCCAGGGTAGCCTAGGTCAAGCAGTTTGGCGGTTTTGTCAAAGGCTTCGCCTGCGGCATCGTCCAGCGTATCGCCCAATACTTTGTATTGTCCAATACCATCAACGCGTACAATCATGCTGTGCCCGCCTGAAACAAGCAGGCAGATAAAAGGAAAGTCGGGTTGTTCGTCTTCGAGCATGGGGGCGAGCAAATGGCCTTCCATGTGGTGAACACCTATGGCTGGAATGTTGAGCGCATAGGCCAAGCTACGTGCAACGGAGGTTCCAGCCAGTAAAGCCCCCATAAGGCCAGGGCCTTTGGTGTAGGCGATGCCTTGAAGGTCGGCAAATGCAATGCTGGCGTCATCAAGTGTTTTTCGGATTAAGGGGGTGAGTTTTCGAATGTGGTCCCGAGAGGCCAGTTCGGGCACTACGCCGCCATATTTTGCATGAAGTTCTACTTGGGTGTGGAGCGTGTCGGCAATGAGTCCTTTTTGGGTGTCGTACAGTGCAATTCCTGTTTCATCGCAAGAGCTTTCAATCCCTAATACCAGCATGTTGTTATTCCGTTTAACTAAAGATGGCTGGATTTTAACAAAAAAGTACGCTTATTTTGAATAAAAGATTTGCAATATGTGGCTTAGAAAATTATAATTCGTCGTTTCCGCTACCTTCCATTTCTTGCGTGGTGGGTATGAACCGAATAGACAAAATTTAAGGTAATGATTATATGCCAAGCGTAAAGATTAGAGATACAGAACCATTTGACGTTGCTTTGCGTCGTTTTAAGCGTGCTTGTGAAAAAGCAGGTGTGTTAACTGAAACGCGTAAACGTGAATATTATGAGAAGCCTACTTGGGCTAAAAAACGTATGAAAGCAGCGGCTGTTAAGCGTTTAGCGAAGCGTTTGTCTCGTGAAAATCGTCGTACGACTCGTATGTATTAAGTTGAATTGGAAGCTACGTGTCTAATACAGCATTAAAAGAACAGCTTACCGCTGAAATGAAAGCCAGTATGAAGGCGAAAGATAAGCAACGATTGGTTGTAATTCGCTCTTTATTGGCTGCCATTAAGCAGGTTGAGATTGACAGTCAAGCGACGGTGGATGATGCTGGTGCGCTCGCCATTGTTGACAAAGCGATGAAGCAACGTCGTGATTCTTATCAGCAATTTTTGGACGCAGATCGTCCCGATTTGGCTGAACAAGAAGCCTATGAAATGACGGTTATTCAAGACTTTATGCCAGAAGCCTTAACGGAAGACGAAATAAATGCCTTGATTGATTCCGCTATGACGGACTCTGGTGCGACAACTATGCAGGACATGGGCAAGGTTATGGGCTTGTTAAAGCCTAAGATGCAAGGTCGTGCTGATATGGCTGTGGTCAGTAAGTTGATTAAAGCAAAGTTAGGGTGAGCGTAATACTCGTTTTGCGATAAGTTTTATTGATATTAAAGCTCTGATTAAGACCCGCTAATAAGTAATGGTATTAGCGGGTTTTTGCGTTTTTAAGACTGTGTATTTTTTGGTGAATAATCTGTGAGTAAGCTGTGAATATATCGGATCAATCAGGAACGATTCCACGTTCTTTTATCGAGAGTTTACTGTCTCGAGCCGATGTGGTGCAGGTCATTAATCAGCGTCTTCCGCTTAAAAAAGCAGGAACCTCTTACAAGGCTTGCTGTCCTTTTCATGATGAAAAAACCCCCTCTTTTAATGTCAGCCAAACCAAGCAGTTTTACCATTGCTTTGGGTGTGGCGCCAGTGGTGATGCGTTAACGTTTTTAATGGAGTATGAGGGGCTTTTGTTTGTTGAGGCTGTTGAGGCTCTGGCTTCTCAGGTGGGAATGGAGGTGCCGCGAGAGCGTTTGTCTCCAGAAAAACAAAAAGCACGGCAGGTTCAACAGCAACAGCAGCGTGATCTGTTTGATGTCATGCACTTGGCGGCGAAGTTTTATCGACATCAATTAAGAGATCATTCGGAGTCAGCGGAGGTTCGGCAGTATTTAAAGGCAAGAGGATTGAGTGCTGATATTGCAAAAGAGTTTGTCATTGGTTTTGCGCCTTCTGGTTGGGATTCGTTGGCGTCTGGTTTGAAAGCAGACCAAAAGCTGAAGCAGCAGTTGATTGAAGTTGGTTTATTGGTTCAAAAAGAAGATGGGCGGCTATATGACCGTTTTCGTCATCGAGTTATGTTTCCTATTCGTGATGGTCGTGGGCGTGTTGTCGCGTTTGGTGGTCGAGTGTTGGGCGATGACCAGCCTAAGTATCTGAACTCACCTGAAACCTCGATTTTTCATAAGAGCCATACGTTGTACGGTTTGTATGAGATGCGTCAATCGCGTGCAAAGTTTCAAAATATTTTAGTGGTTGAAGGTTATATGGATGTGGTGGCGTTGGCTCAGTTTGGGGTTCGTAACGCCGTTGCCACGTTGGGAACAGCAACCACAATGGAGCATTTGGAGCTACTTTTTAGAGAGATTGGTGAGATTGTCTTTTGTTTTGATGGCGATACAGCAGGGTTGAAAGCCGCGTGGAAAGCGCTTCAATTAGTTTTGTCAATGATGGAAGGACAGCGTTCGGTGAAGTTTTTATTTTTACCCGATGGTGAAGACCCCGATTCTATGGTGCGCAAAGAGGGGTTTGAGGGGTTTAATCAGCGAGCAAGAGAAGCGATGCCTTTATCGGCCTTTTTATTGCAGGGGTTACAGCGAAAATTATCTTTCCCTGTGCAGTCTATTGAAGGGCGGCAACAGTTGGTTGCCTTAGCGCAGCCCTATGTGCAAGCAGCGCATGGTTTGTATCAGTTTCTGTTGGCAGAGGGGTTGGCCGAGTTGGTGGATTTGCCTACGTGGCGTGTTGAAAAACAGATGAATGTTCGTTCTGGCTTTGCGCAGTTTAAAAAAGAGCCTAAGCTGAAACGTGGTGCAGAATCAAAAGAGAAGCTGGTAATGACATTGCCCCTTAAAGTTGTACGAATCTTATTTTATCGTCCTCAGTGGGCCGAGTTTTTTGATGTTCGGTTGCGGCAGGATTTGTTGGCCGCTCAGTCGTCGCACTATGTTTGTTTGGCAGGCGTGATTGAAATACTTGTGTTGAATCAGTTTGATGTTGTTTTGGCTAAAAAGTGGATGGTCGAAAATGGCTGTTCACCTGAGCTGGATTTGATTGAAGGCTCTCCTGTTCCTGATGACGATGTTTTTCTTTTGCCTGAGTTTGAGGGGTTGATTCTATCCTTGGCGCATACAATAGATGAAGGAAGCTTGGGGCAGCGAGGCTGGGATGAAGATGAGATGGTTAAGTTGCAAGCTTTTATTAAGCGGGCTAAGAATTAGTGTTTTTGGCATGGTTATTGTCTGCTAAGCATTTATTTTTAAACAAAAAATCCCAGAATTTAAGGGTTGAGATTTGTTATAATATACAGTTGCTTTTTTGAGTGCTGGCAAAGTACCGGTTTAAAGAGCGGTTTTAGAAAATTACATTAGGGCAGAAGGGAAACATGACAAAAATCGAAAGAAAACAGCAGTTAATGGATTTAATTGAACGTGCAAAAGAGTTGGGTTTTTTAACCTTTGCTGATGTAAATGATGTTTTGCCTGATGATATTGAAGAAGATCAGTTAGGCCAAGTTTTAACCATATTAAAAGACTTTGGTATTCGACTGTATGATACGGCTCCTGATGATGATGAGCTATTAACGCAAGAAGGCGTTGTTTTTGACGAAGCCGCAGCCGAGGCGGCATTAACGGCCTTGGCGGAGGTAGACGGTGAGTTTGGTCGTACGACAGATCCCGTTCGGATGTATATGCGTGAAATGGGTACGGTTGACCTATTAACGCGTCATGGAGAGGTGAGTATTGCAAAGCGCATTGAGTGGGGCAACCGTGAAATGCTGGATGCCTTGGCTAAATACCCTGCCTATGCCGATGCGATCTTGAATACGTTTGCAAAAATAGAGAATGGTGAAGGAAAGCTTGCTGATGTGGTTCAAGGGTTTTATCGTGCGAAAGACTTAGTTGATATTCCCATTGAAGAGCTCTCTCCCGATAGTGATGCGAATAATGAACCTAAAGAAGATGGAATTAACCCTGAAGAGTTAGCAGAGTTTCTTGCCAAATTAAAACGTTTGAGTGAGGCAAGGAAAAAGGCTTTTGTTGAGTTAGGGCTTGAAGACCCTAAGGCTGTTAAAGCATGCAATGCGTTAGTGGAGCATTTGCAGGGGATTAAAATAACCCCGATTTTTTCAACCCGTGCCATTCGTAATATTAAAACAAAAATTAAACTAATTCGTGAACAAGAAGGTGCCGTTGTTAACTTGGTGCTTCGTCGAATTAAAGTTCCACGTCCCATTTTTCTTGAAATCTTTGTTGGTTCAGAAACAGACTACACCATGATTGATGCGTTAATTGCAAAATGTCCTGCTCAAGCCGATGCGTTAGAAATGGCGCGAGAAGATGTTAAACGTGCTCAAAAGCGTTTAGCGATGATTGCTAAAGCAGAAAAAATGCCAATTGAGAACTATAAATCTATTTATAAGGTACTAAGTAAGGCAGAAACCAAAGCAAGAGCGGCAAAGCGTGAAATGATTGAGGCAAACTTACGTCTGGTTATTTCTATTGCTAAAAAATACACCAACCGTGGGTTGCAGTTTTTAGATTTGATTCAAGAGGGTAATATTGGCTTGATGAAAGCGGTGGATAAATTTGAATACCGTCGAGGCTATAAGTTTTCAACCTATGCAACTTGGTGGATTCGTCAAGCCATTACTCGTTCTATTGCGGACCAGGCACGTACTATTCGTATTCCTGTACACATGATTGAAACCATTAATAAACTGAATCGTATTCAACGTCAATTACTGCAAAAAATGGGGCGAGAGCCAACACCAGAAGAGCTGGCAGAAGAGATGGAAATGCCAGAAGATAAAATTCGTAAAGTGATGAAAATAGCTAAAGAACCGATTTCAATGGAAACTCCTATTGGGGATGATGAAGACTCGTCATTGGGTGATTTTATTGAAGATTCGAATATTTTATCTCCTCAAGATGCAGCGGACTCAGAAGGCATGAGTGAGACGGTTAGAGAGATGTTAAGTACTTTGACACCGCGTGAAGCCAAAGTATTGCGTATGCGTTTTGGTTTGAGTATGAATACAGATCATACACTTGAAGAAGTTGGCAAGCAGTTTGATGTCACGCGAGAGCGTATTCGTCAAATTGAAGCAAAAGCCTTGCGTAAATTGCGTCACCCAAGTCGTGCCGAGCGTTTAAAGAGTTTTCTTGATTAGAGTACTTTGAAGTTATCGGGGTTAAGAGTTTTTACATTTGTTCTTGATGTTTTTTTTCAAAACTAACTTTCGTTAATTGTTATGCATATTTGCAATAAAGTTATGCATATTTGCAATAAAGTAAACTTGTTGCCCAAGAAAAACAGAGCTGGGTGTTTTATCACATGGGTAAGTAGTGTTACGGATTTATGTGTGTTGCATACTCTTTATAGTGTTATAATGCAGATGAGGGTTAATTTTTTGCTAGGGGGACGTATGAAAAAAGTTTTATTGGTTACAAATATTTTGTTGGCAATGGGTGTTTCTGCTTCATTAATGGCAGCAGAGGTGCCAAAAGAGTTGAACCAAGAATTCTTAGAGGCACTTAAGTTACGCGATGAGGGGAATGTATTTGCTTCGATTGAGTTGCTTGAGCAGTTAATTGCTTCTCAGCCACAGCATAAAAGAGCCGAACTTGAATTGGCGGTGGCTTTTTATCGGGCTAAGTTGTATGCGGATGCTCAGGCGTATGCCAAATCCGTGTTATCTGATCCAAGTACGCCTGATTCAGTAAAAGAAACAATTCAAGTTTTTTTAGATCAAGTGACGGCGGAGCAAGAAGCCTCGGATAAAAATAGACATCGTTGGAGTGGCTCATTTGGATTAGGTGCTGGGTTTGATAATAACGTCAATGCCAGTCCAGAATCTTCTATTATCAGTGTTAATGGCATTGAGTTCTCTTTAGCACCCAATTCGGTTTCTCAAGAGTCTAAGTTCGGAACGATTAGCTTGCTGGGTCGACACGCTTATGTTATTCCTGGAACAATTGGTTTGGGTATTCGTCCTGTACAGCGGGAGTGGGTATCCGCATTGAACTTTTATCGTAAAGCCTACTCAGAAGAGAGTAACTATAATTTAGATGTGATTACCTTTTCAACGGGAATGGACTTTATTTCCAGTACAAATTGGAGAGCCTCTTTAGCGGTACGGGCAGACGCGATTCGTCTTGGCAATGCTCATTTAGGCTGGTTTAAAGGAATTAACGGTTCTTATACTATGGTGCAAGGGGTAAATGAGTTTACTTTTACGGCTGATGTAACACAACAAGATTATGATGATGCGGCAAATAAAAATAGAGAGGGTGTTAGAACTGGCTTAGGAGCAGAAATGTTGCACCAGTTTAGTGGTACGGTTGCTGCAAAAATAGGGCTAGACCTTGCTTTAATGAATGCGAAAGAAGATTTTAAAACCTATCAGTCTAAATCATTAAATTCTGGGCTTTATTATTCCCCTATGGAAAACATGATGCTTTATGGTGAGCTAAATTATCGCTTGTTGGATTATGATGGTGTTGAACCTGTCTATAACCACTCACGTAATGAGCATCAGGTTAAAGGTGTACTCGGCGCAACATATAATTTCAAAGAAGGGCATTTAGCGGATTGGAGTGTAGGGACTCGTTTGAGTGGCATTAATAATACGTCAGATGTGTCAATTTATGACTACTCACGTACGGATTTGTCGTTTGATTTAAATAGACAGTTTTAAGTCGATATTTAATTTTAAGGGGAATGAAAATGAATAATTTTTTTACAAAAAGTGTATTGGTGTTAGCGCTCTTTTCACCATGGGTACATGCCAGTGTGAGCGAATCTGGTGATAACTGTAATGCCACAGAAGGATTGGATGGCTGGGCCATTTGGTGTGGTGTGGATACCTACCTATCGCAACAAGAACCTACCGCAGCAGGGCCTATTGAAGGTGGTTTTGAAGGGGTAGTTGAACCTGATATTCGTACTGTGGCGTTTGGTGGTTCACTGATTGATGATGGTGAGATACCTCCAGTGGTTGAGCCTGAAATAGAGTATAACTGGCAAGGATACGCCATGCTAACCCATCCTGATTTTGGTGGGTTACAAGCGGGTGAACTGAAATTAAAGGTGGATACGGCGACGGGTGACGTGATTGGTTTATTAACCACGGCATCGGGTGAAGAGATTGCCTTTAATGAAGGGGCGAAGTTTTATGTACCTGCTGAGCTTATTCCATTAATTGACAGCCCGCTTTCTGATTTATCGAATGAAGCAGGCAGTGTGCAAATCAGTCAGTTTGAGGTGGCCTCTGAAGGAAGCTTGCTTAAGTTGGTTACTTTTCCTCAAGGTTGGATGTTTTCAGCGGTTGGTGGTGATTTTGACCCTGAGCACACAAGTGTTTCGACGATCGGGCAAATAAATGATGGTACTTCTGTTGTTGGTAGCTTTGTTGCGGGCAGTTTAACGCCCTTAGATCGAATGGCAGAGTTTGCCTCAGTAGGGCGTGTGGCTGAGTATTCTGGTTATGGTATGTACTCTGGAATTGGTCTAGTGGAAAATTTGATTAAAGTTGATTTTGGGCAAGCAAAATGGAATGGATTTTGGGGCTCAGGATTAAAAATGTCGGCTTCTGGTAGTGTGGACGGCAATCAGTTTTCATCAGATACTTTAGCGCCTTTTAGAGAGATTTCAAGTGTTGTTTTTGAAGGTTCTGTTAGAGGTGCATTTAATGGCGATAATGCAAGCGCGCTAACTGGTATGGTGGATGTGGTTAAGGATGGTGAGGCGATTGTAGGAACCTTTAAAAATGTTATCTATCGTGATTCAGATGTCATAACTGATGCGCCGCGATAAATTTAGTTTTTTTCGATAAATAGAGCATAAAAAGCCAAGATGGTATTTTTTTAACCTTCTTGGCTTTTTTTTATGTGGTCTTAAAAGCGTTATTTTTGTGTATCACTTTCTGTTTTACAAAAAGTATTTTGCATAACAGCCATCAGTTGTAAAATATTATGATCACGTACTTTGCATAATATTTTACTGCCCTCTCGGCGAGAGATAATAATCTCTTTCTCTCTTAATATATCAATGTGTTGAGAGATATTGCTTTGGGTGGTGCCAACTTGTCTCACAATGTCCATGACAGGCAGTTCCTTTTCGCCAATCACACATAAAATTTTAAGGCGTAATGGGTGCCCCATGGCTTTTAAGGCTCTAGAGGCTTTATTGATGTTCTCTTCTTTCATTTCAAATAGCGTGTTTTTAGGCATATTCATTGGCTTTATTCTTAATTTAACGGTAAGCATGTATAAACGAGTTATTAAAAATAGAGTTAATCTTGTCATCTCTATGGTAAGTTAATTTATAATGAACTGATTATTTTTATAGCTTTGCCTATCTTACCATGATAGGCTTTTGGTTTTTATGGTAACTAATACCTAGAAGGTATTTTAGAATGAGATTGTCACCTTCTAGTCTGGAGAATTTGGTGAGAACAACAGGAATTAAAAAAGTCTTATGGATTGGTTTTGGCGCTATTTTAGGCGGAATGGCCGTAGTGGGAACCTCTGTTTGGGCAGATCGTGAAGAGGTGATTCTTAATGAGCAAAATAGAGCCGTATTATCTTTGCCATTAAAAGAGTTAAGGGGATTTGTTGAAGTTTTTGAACGCGTTTCACATGATTATGTCGATGAAGTTGATGATAAAAAACTATTAGAAGGGGCTATTAGCGGCATGTTGTCCAGTTTGGATCCACATTCTGCTTATCTTCCTCCTAAAGACTATAAGGAGATGGAAGAGCATACCACGGGTCAGTTTGGAGGCTTGGGAATGGAAGTGGGTATGGAGGATGGCTTTGTAAAAGTGATTTCGCCTATTGATGATACCCCCGCACAAGCAGCAGGAATTAAAGCGGGCGATTTAATTATTAAATTAGCCGATGAACCGGTGAAAGGAAAAACGCTGGGTGAAGCGGTTAAAATTATGCGAGGTAAACCAGGTACCGATCTGGAGTTGACCATAATCCGTAAAGGGGAGGATGCGCCTTTAACGATTCAAATAACGCGTGCCATCATTAAAGTTAAAAGTGTTAAGCAGCGGATGTTGAAAGATGGGGTTGGCTATTTACGAATCAGTCAGTTTCAAATTAGAACAGGCAGTGATGTAAAGAAAGCCATGAAAAAACTTGAAGAGGAGCATGGGGAACCCTTAAAGGGATTGGTGTTAGACCTTCGTAATAACCCAGGAGGAGTGTTGCAAGCGGCCATTCAGGTCTCCGATGCCTTTTTAAATGAGGGGTTAATTGTGTATACCGAAGGGCGTATTAAAAATTCTCAAATGCGCTTTGAGTCTGAAATGGGTGATTTGATGCAAGGCAAGCCGATGGTGGTCTTGATTAATGAAGGTTCCGCTTCGGCATCTGAAATTGTGGCGGGTGCGCTTCAAGATCAAAAGCGGGCGTTAATCGCAGGACGTACCAGTTTTGGAAAAGGCTCCGTACAAACATTATTACAACTCAATAATGGTGCCGCCATTAAAGTCACCACGGCACGTTACTACACACCTTCAGGACGATCCATTCAAGCAGAAGGCATTGTGCCCGATGTTGAAATTGCCTTGGTTAAGTTAGAAAAATTAGAAGCCAGTAAGTTTGGTAATATTAAAGAGGAAAACTTAACGGGTCACTTATCGAATGGTCATGGCGCGCCAAAAGAGGACGTGAAAAAGCCAGAAGTGACCGATGAAGAGAAAGAGAAAGCCGACGAGCTTCAAGTGTTGTTAGATAAAGACTATGAGTTGGATGAGGCATTGCGAATTCTTAAAGCGATGACATTGGCGCAAGAGATGCTGATAAAATAATTTTTTTTGAAAGAAGTTAACGATAAATGGGTCTCTTGTAGGGAGGTCGGTTTAGAATAATTTTTATTTTTTTAATATTGGAGTTATGTTTATGAAAACACGTAGAGATTTTTTAAAATTGGCAGGCGCTTCTTTAGTCGGTGTTGCGGGTGCGGCATCTGCATCGGAAAACCCTTTTGGTTTTGCTAAAATGGAATCAGGTTATACACAAGTTGCCATGGAAGGTAAGTGTGGTGAAGGTAAATGTGGTGGCATGTCAAAAAAAGATTCGGAACATAAAGGTCACGACCATGATAAAAAATCAGGTGACAAACACAGCCATGGAGAAAAGTCTCATTCAAAGTCGTCAGAAGGTAAGTGTGGCGAAGGTAAGTGCGGTGGTAAGATGAAAGAAAAAATGTCTGGTGGTAAGATGCCAGAAGGTAAATGTGGTGAAGGTAAGTGTGGCGGGATGACGGATTAATTTCTTTTCATTCTTAAGGGTTCTTTGAGTAACAAACGTGATTCAAAGCCCTTATTCTTTATTTTCTTTCAGATAAGAGGTCGGTTTGGTGTCAATATTGAGAGAGCATTATCCTGTCCAAGGTGTTGGCTTGGGGCTAAGAAGAGATTTTTTAGAGGATATCTTGCAAGACCCCCATTTTGATATTGATTTCATGGAAGTGGTTCCCGAAAACTGGCTTAATTTTGGGGGACAAAAAGGCCAACAGTTAAATGCATTAACCGAGCGATTCACATTTGTCGCGCATGGCCTTTCTCTTAATCTAGGAGGCATTCGTCCGCTGGATGAACATTACATTCTTGCCTTAAAAGACTTCTTTAAAACCCATCGTATTCAAACCTATACCGAACATTTAAGTTATTGTGGTGACAGTGGGCATCTTTATGATTTAATGCCCATTCCCTTTACTGAAGAAGCCGTGCATTATGTGGCGGAGCGTATTCGACGTGTTCAAGATCTATTGGAAATGAAAATTGGGATTGAAAATGTCTCATTTTACGCCATGCCTTGTCAAGACATGTCTGAAAAAGACTTTGTGAATGCCGTATTAAATGAAGCGGATTGTGGCCTATTACTGGACGTAAATAACACTTATGTGAATGCCATTAACCATCAATACGATGCATTGGACTACATTCAATCCATGCCCACCGAGCGGTTAATGTATTTACACATGGCAGGGCATTTTGATGAGGCAGATGACCTGAAAATTGATACTCATGGTCAAGATGTAAAAGACGAAGTTTGGGCATTATTGGAACAGACCTATCAGCATCACGGTGTTGTCCCTACGTTATTAGAGCGTGACTTTAACATTCCTCCTTTGCCAGAATTAATGCAAGAAGTCGCACAAATTCGAGACTATCAACGTACTTGGGGGTTAAAACATGTCAGATGAGTTAAGGACACCTTCTTACTTTCAGCAGTTGCAACAGCAGTTTGCAGCACACATTCGTGATCCTCAAAATACCGTTTATGCTCCAGAAGGTGAATTACCGATTGAGTCCAGGCGTTTAGAAGCCTATCAAGAACTGTTTTTTAATAATATATCGAGCTTTTTTAGTCAAATTTTTCCAGTATGTGCTGACATTTTAGGCAAAAATAGATGGCAGGATATTTTGCGGGAATATTTGGTAAAACACGATGCGCATACTCCGTTATTTCATGAATTAGGACAGGAGTTTCTGCTCTTTTTAGACAATGAATTTGAGCCAAAAGAGAGTGATCCTGCTTTCTTGTTAGAGCTGGCGCATTATGAGTGGGTTGAGCTGGCATTAAGTGTCTCAATAGAAGTGGCGTTTGAGGGGGGGGGAGAAATACCAAAAGTCGAATTAAGTTGGGATAAACCATATCAACGTTCGGCAGTTGCTTGGATTTTAGCTTATGAGTGGCCAGTGCACCGGTTGTCGTTGAATTACCAACCTAAGACAAAACCTCAAGAAGCCACCACGCTTTTGGTTTATCGTCATCTTGAACAGGGCGATGCGGTGGATACCGTCCCCCAAGAAAAAGTAGATTTTATCGAATTAGCCCCACTGTTGTATCAGTTTTTAGAAGCCTTAGAAGAGGCCGATTCAGCACAAGAGGCATTTAAAAAGGTTGCTGAACCGTATGATATTCCAGCAGATCAATTACAGGCATTTGCCGAGCAAACGTTGCATGAACTGGTTTCATTGAATATTCTGCGACCTGCGCCTTAATATCGCATTCGGAGACGTTTTTGAATAAAATTTACTCCAGAGTACCCTCTCTTAAGCAAGCTCAATTCACCTTGTTCCCCCCCCTTGTCCAAGGCGTATTTTGGCTCTCCGTCTTTAAACATTTTAATCGGCAACAAGGCAGCGATTCGGTTGCGATTTTAGCCTATACCTCATTGGTGGGCATCGTACCCATATTGGCGGTGATGCTCAGTCTGTTCTCGGTTTCCAGTTACTTTGAATCGTTTGAACGTTTGGTTATGGAGCAAGTTGTACATAACCTCATGCCCGCCTCTCAACCCATGATTGAAGATTATCTTTTGCGATTTTCGCAACAAGCGGTGCAGTTAAAAGGCCCTGGTATTTTGGTCATGTTTTTAACCTCTTTATTGCTTTTATGGAAGATAGATGAAAAACTCAATGCGATGTGGCCTGAACGCGCTATCCGTAAATGGTGGGTGAGTTTATTGCACTACTTAGGCATTAGTATTTTAGGGCCCTTATTGTTGGGGTTAAGCTTAGTGTTAAGTTCCTATTTATTGGCACTGCCACTGTTGACCGAAACCATGCCATGGTTAAAACAAGCCACATTGGGGTTGGCGACCTTACCGCTGCTGTTAAGTTGGTTGGGATTTTTTTTGTTATTTAAGTTTGTGCCCACCTGTTACATTCCCCCTAAAATAGCCTTATTGGGCGGTTTCTTTGCCATGCTTCAACTGGAACTCTTAAAATACGGTTTTGCACTGTATGTAACGTGGTTTCCAACCTACGATTTAGTCTATGGCGCCTTTGCTGCTATTCCATTGTTTTTACTATGGCTCTACCTTATTTGGTTTATTGTGATTTGGAATGGCGCCTTTGTGGCCACCTTAATGAAACAAATTGAGCAGACGAAATGAGAACATGTGCAACGGAATTTTCCAAGTCTATTTTATTGCTCCTCTTTTTACTGCTTTTGGCGATGAGTTTCAGTTTGATGATTGGAGGATTCTCTTTTTATCCCAGTGAACTTATGACAGGGCTTTCAGCGCAACAACTATTTATTTTATGGGAGATTCGTTTACCTAGGATACTGTTGGCGGCGGTGATCGGTGCTGGACTGGCCATTTCAGGTGTAGCACTGCAATCCCTGTTTCGTAATCCCTTGGCCGAACCTGGGCTTATTGGTGTGTCCAGCAGTGCCGCATTTGGTGCGGTGTTTGTGATTGTATTGGGTGGTGCATTATGGCAAGAGGTCGCGGTTTGGCAAATCAGTGTTGCCGCATTTTTAATGGCCAGTTTGAGTACCTTGTTGTTATATCGCATTGCAACACGTTATGGCCATACCGATGTGGCTTTAATGTTATTGGCAGGTGTGGCATTTAATGCGGTTTTTGGTGCCTTAACCCAGTTGCTAATTGTTTTTTCAGACGATACACAATTGCGTTCAGCCCTGTTTTGGATGATGGGGTCTTTGGCTAATTTATCGTGGTTTTCCGTTGGGCTAGTTTCTGCCTTTGTTTTGATGGCCACGATGGGATTGTGGCGATTAGTCAAACCGATGAACGCCTTTTTACTGGGTGAGAGTGTCAGCTTGCAAATGGGCTATGATACCAAATGGTTTAAATGGCAAGTAATGGGATTGAGCGCATTGATTGTAGGCGTATCGGTTTCGATGGTTGGTGTCATTGGCTTTGTCGGGCTAGTGGTTCCGCATATTATTCGATTATGGGTAGGCGCGGATCATCGTTTGGTGTTGCCATTTAGTGCACTAGGGGGGGCTATTTTATTAGTGTTAGCGGACCTATTAGCACGTCAAATTATTTACCCAGCTGAACTGCCCATTGGATTACTAATGGCTCTGTTAGGAGGGCCTTTTTTCTTAATGATGTTGATTAGCAAGCGTAATGGCTACTCTAAAGCGCTTTCAAGCGTGCAAGGTAAAGGGTTTTAAGATGGGTTCGCACGCCATTCAAGTACAATCGCTTTCCGTCGTTCGAGGCCATCAAACCTTGTTAAATCAAGTCTCATGTGGTTTTGAATCGGGTAATATTCATATTATTTTAGGACAAAATGGGGCGGGAAAGTCCACCTTATTAAATTGTTTAAGCCATGAAATCATGCCCTCCCAAGGTCATGTTTTGTGGCACGGCAAGCCACTTGACTCTTTTTCTTATCGCGACTTAGCACAGCAAAGAGCCGTATTGTCTCAATCAAATGAACTTGCCTTCTCGTTTACCGTGCAAGCTTTGGTGTCTTTGGGCGTGGAGGTTAAACAGCGGCCAAAAGAACAGGCCAAACGGGTGATTGAATCGGTTTTGGCTGTATGCGATATGACCCACTTACAACATCGAGATTATTTAACGCTCTCAGGGGGGGAAAAAAAACGAGCACAATTAGCTCGGGTACTCGCACAAATTTGGCCTACGGAAGTGTGCGAGAGTGTGCAAGAAGGGGGGG
The DNA here is from genome assembly GCA_015488565.1 of Thiomicrorhabdus sp. GTDB lineage: Bacteria > Pseudomonadota > Gammaproteobacteria > Thiomicrospirales > Thiomicrospiraceae > Thiomicrorhabdus. The sequence goes on along the minus strand of WFNQ01000063.1, from coordinate 1,869 downwards.
GGGAGAAATTTTTAGGAAAATGGTTGTTTTTAGACGAATGGACCGCCAGTTTAGACATAAAGCATCAGCAACGTTTAGCGCGTTATTTTAAACAGTGGGCAAGTCAAGGTTTGGGCATTATTATGGTGTTACATGACATTAGCTTAGCCGCACAGTTAGCCGATTATTGTTGCCTCTTAAAGGATGGAAAAGTTTTTGCAGCGGGTAAAGTGACGACAGTTTTACAAGCGCCGATTTTGAAACAAGCATTAGAGATGAACGTGCGGGTTGAAATGGATGAAAGCACAAAACGTCCGATGGTTTATCCTATGTTGTTCTGAGGCATGAAAGTTTTTAGGCGGATAAAGGTCTCTTAAATTATGAAAAATAAAATATTATGAAAAACAAACAAGATTTTTTTGAAAAATTGGTCTCCGCTTACGCCAAAGACTTATATCGTTACGCCTACTGGTTGTGCAAAAATCCGACCGTGGCCGAAGACTTGGTGCAAGAAACGTTTGCTCGTGCGTGGAAAGGCATTGATGCATTAAAAGATGAAAAGGCCGCCAAAGCGTGGTTGATTACTATTTTGCGTCGAGAAAATGCACGGATGTATGAAAAATATCAACCGCCATTCTCAGAGCTGGATGAGGGGCTTGTGGCGGAAGGTGAGCAATACGAACCGCTTCCTATGCTTGAAAAATCGGAATTACAGCAGTTTATTATGAAATTGCCCGATGACTATCGAGAGCCAATGGTATTACAAATTGTTTGGGGGTTCAGTGGTGAAGAGATTGCGACACAACTGAATTTAAAACTCGCTACCGTTAACACACGTTTATTTCGAGCGCGTCAGCAATTAAAAAACATGGTGCAGGCAAAGAGAAAACCAGCACAACGAATATTACGTAAAAAAGGAGGGGCGTTCCATGAATGATTTACAGTTTAAAAAACAACTGCAAGCGGCGCCTTTTCAGTTAGACGAAGAGATGAGAGCGTATTTACAGAGTCATCCAGAACTAAACAACATGGTACAAAACAGCCAACGATGGGATCAACAGATTAAAAATGCCTTGCAAATCGACCCTCCAGAAGGGTTAGAGGCGCGTATTTTATTAAAACAGTCGTATTCAGAAACGGCGGAAAATTTTTCCCCCCCCCCTGTTTTGGAGCAGAAAAAACCAACCCATTGGCGACATTGGAGGGCGATGGCCGCCAGTGTGATGTTAGTGGCTATTGGAGTAGGGCTTTGGCAGGAACGAGCCACGCTGTTTCCACTAAAAGCCAGCGATCTCATTGCGCATGTCGTGCATCATATGGAGGACGAACCAGACTTTATGCGGGTCAATAAATCCCCCGAAAATGCGCAAGAACTGCAAAAGCTATTTTTAGCCGTTGGTGCAACCTTAGACCACCCCATCGAACACATGAGTTATGCGGGTGAATGTGTTATTAACGGTCAAAAAGGGTTGCACATCGTACTGCAAGAACCGGAAGGTCCCGTGACCATCATCGTCATGCCTGGTCAACAGCTTGCTGCAATGGAAGCCTTTGAAGCCAGCGGCTATCAAGGTGAATTATTGCCCGTTAAAGGTGGCATTGTCGCCATCATGGGCAAAGGTCGCAAACAAGTCGCTTTAGCTCACATGCGATTTTTTAAAGCGGTTAAGTTTGTTTAGCATGCTATTTATAGTGAAAACTCACTAAAATCATCCGAATCCACTTTGGAGTCGACTTGTCCGACCAAATAGGAGCTGATTTCAGACTCTTGTGGCGCCACCTGAACATTGTCACTGACCAGCCAATGATTCATCCATGGTAATGGGTTACTACGAGACTCAAAAATGGGTGTTAGCTTAATGGCTTTTAACCGCACATTGGTAATGTATT
>WFNQ01000062.1 GCA_015488565.1 Thiomicrorhabdus sp. | reverse complement strand
CAAGGGCAAGTGATCTCTTGTCCCACGATTGATATTCAATGGTGTACGCTTGATTCTACGGAATTTGACTTATTGAAAGGGGCTGATAAAATCATTTTTATCAGTGCCAATGCGGTACGGGGGTTTTTAAAGAGTACGTATTATCAATCGTATTTAAAATCCTTAAAAACGACTCAAAAACCGATTGAACTGTATGCCATTGGTCGCGCGACACAGCAAAGTGGTTTGGCTCATCAACTCCCTTTATCGGTACTTTCTCAAACAGATTTTGATAGTGAGAATTTATTAGCCCACCCTGTGATGCAATCTATTCATCAGCAGACCATTGTGATTGTAAAAGGAGAGGGCGGTCGGTCGTTACTCGAAACTACCTTGAAAGCACGTGGGGCGACGGTTCAGCTACTTGAAGTGTATCGTCGAGTTCCTGCTCCGTTTTGTATGCAGGATTGGTTAAAATTTGTGCAGTCTCATCGCCCTGTTTTATTACTGACCAGTATGGAAAGTTTTACTTTTTTACTCCAGAACTTAATTGAGTTGGATTCACATTATGCTGAATTAACGCATTCAAAATGGTCTTTTTTAACGGAGACGATCGTCTTTAGCGAGCGCATTAAACAGCAGATGCAAGCGCAAGGATGGTGTGGTGCTATTCGGGTGGTGTTTGAGCAGAGTAATACGGGTATTATTGATACGTTGTTGGCGGCAAAATATTAAATTAGGTAAAAAAATATGTCAAAAAATCAAATGAAAAAAACGACAGAACAGCAAAAGAACACGCCCGATTCTGTCCCGAATAAAGAGCAAAAACTGGAGGCAGAAAAAACAGCCTCTCCCGCCTTAGAGTCGTCGAAAAAAGCCGGCAATCATACAAAAGATGAAGCACAAGCAAAGCAAAAAGAGGGGGCTAAAAAAATAGAGGGTAAGTTGACAGAAAATAAGAAAGAATTGAATAAAAAGTCCCCCTCTTTTCTCTCACGATTTAAGTGGTTTTTTATGTGGTTGATTGTCTTTGCAGCCATTGCTGCCGCCGTGTTTTTCACCCGTAAAGATTTAGATTGGCAAGTGCAACATATTAATGATTTGCAAACGGAAGTTGCTCAATTAAATCAAGCCCAGCAAGCATTAGAGTCTCGTATTGATTCAAAGCTAAAAGAGACCGAGCAGCGTTTGCTGGCTAAGGTAGAAGCGAATCTTGAAACCAAGATGGGTCAATCGGTTCAAAGCCATGTCAGCCAGAGCTTGGCCTCACCAGAGCATCAGGCCATTGTGACTCAAGCGGATATCGATAAAATTCAACAAGCCACACAACAGCAACTCACACAGTTGCAAGAGAAATTAAGTGCACTGGGTGATCAAGCGATTCAGCAGACCCAAAAAGTGCTTTCGGGTGCGTCTGATTTGGCTGAGACCACAAAGCAAGCTCTAGAACCTACGGTTGAAACCGAGAAAGCACTGGCAGAGATTGAGCAAAAATTACAAACACAGCTCTCTCAAGTGAGTAACAAATTGCTTGAACTGTTTGAGTTTAAGTCAGAACAACAAGCATTAGGCAGTCAAGCTGTAGAAAATCAGCCGGCTGAAAAGTCATCCTTAGAACAGTTTAAGTACTGGGTGATTGAGATGAATACTCAGTGGTTACTAAGAGGGAATGTGGCTGAAACACGCGCGCAATTAACGGCATTGCAACAAGCTATTGCGGTTAGTGAAATACCTAAAACAACCTATTTAGCGAGTTTAATTGGACAAGATTTGGCCTACCTAGAACGTTATCAAACACAACAAGCACAAGAGACTCTGAACACCCACGCCTTAAAGCAAGCGATTCAACGACTGAGTGCGGCTCACTCAGAACCAAAAAATCGTACCTCTGTCGATTCTGCAACTCAACAACAGGGGGGGGGAAATATTTCAAATACGTCTGAAACAACGTCCAATTTAACCCTAGATTCGGCGGTTGATCGGCTTAAACAAACCTTTAGTGGTCTTGTGAGCATTAAAAAACGTGATTCAGAAGCCGAAATTACCCAAGTCGAATCGTTAATCTTGCAAGATGTGCTGGTTCAACGTGCGTTGTTACTGGTCGATCGAATCGATTGGGCGATCGTCTCACAATCGGATGGGTTATTAAAACAATCTGTACAGGACTTACAATCGTATATTGATCGTACTTTTAGTGCCGATTCTGACAAGTTTAAAGCTCTGCTAAGTCCATTTTTAGCACATCAGTTTGACGTACGCCAACCGTTGGCGATTCGTAATTGGTTAGCTGAGAAAAAATAGGACATGATTCAAATAGATAACTCGATTCAAAAGGAATTAAGATGGGCTTAATATTAACATTGGCGTTGGTCTTTCTCGTTGGAACCAGTTTGGCCACACTGCTTATTTATGACAATGGCTTGGTCTCCATGGTTTGGGGAGACTGGGTGATTGAAACCAGTGTGAGTTTTTTACTGGTGAGCTTAATCATTTTATTTGTGGTCATTTATTTTTCCATTCGCTTATTGTCTAGCCTGTGGAATATGCCAAAGTTTTGGCGTAAAAATCGTCGTTTAAGTCAATATAAAAAAGCCGAAACCGCCTTAGCAAAAGGCATGGTTGCACTGGAGCATGGCGATTGGCGTAAGGCCGAAAAAGAGCTGATTAAAACGGCAAAACAGAGTGAAGAGGGCTTAATGCACTACTTAAGTGCGGCCAAGATGGCACACAACCAAAAAGCCTATAAACGTCGAGAGCATCATCTGGCTCAAGCCAGAGAGCATCATATTGATGACTATTTAACCATTGGACTGGTCGAAGCAAGGTTATTGGCCGAATCCGAACCAGAGCAGGCCCGTGCCATTTTAGAAACACTGCATGAACAAGCGCCTAAAAATATCACTGTATTGGTTGAGTTAGCACACATACTAAAAAAATTAAAAGCTTGGCAAGCACTGGGAGAGATTTTTCCCGAACTGAAAAAAAGCCGTGCCATGGATAAAGCCGAGCAAGCGGAACTGGAAGCCCAACTGTTGGCTGGAAAATTCAGTTTAATCAACGATCAAGATGCACTGCACCACCTGTGGGAACAGATGAGTAGCGAGCGTAAATTGATTCCTATTGTATTAGCCGAATACGTCGAAAAATCACTCGGTTGGGGGCTAGAAAAAGGGTTATCAGATCTGATTGAACGTGCGCTTAAAAAACAGTGGGATGACCGACTGGCCTATCAATACGGACGCATTGCCAGTGGAGAACCAACCGAACGGCTAAAAACGGCCGAACTTTGGCTAAAAGGTCATGAAAACAACCCTGTTTTACTGCTCACATTAGGGCGCTTAGCCTGTCGTGCCCAGCTGTGGGGACGCGGTCAAAACTACCTAAAAGAGAGCCTGAAAATTAGACCCGAAGTTGAAACCTTTCATGCACTCGCTAAGTGCTACGAAGCCGAAGGCAAAGAGAGCCAAGCCGCCTTGGTTTATAAAGAAGCCATTTTGAAATTGGAGAATATAGCAGGGAAAAGCTAAGTTTTATGATCGGTTTCTATGGAAATTAAAACAATTAAATGCTCACAATCGTTACCCTGTTTGGTAAATTTAGGAACGTGAAAAATAGTGTAAGCATTTGGGTTAATGGTGCCTTAAAGCGGTTTGTCTAATGAAAGCAAGCCTGAGCATTCAGCCCAGCGTCTAAAAACGTTGTTTTAGCCGCTTGTATCATTGGCCAAGGGCCACACATGTAGAGGGTAAAGTGTTTCAAGTTGGGGTGCTCTTTTAAGACGTGTTGGTGCACCAATCCGGTGGCGCCATTCCAGTCTTTAGTATTTTCAGACAGGACGGGAATGTATTCAAGATTCGGGTGGATGTCTGTAAGCGCAATCATCTCTTTGTGCATGTAAAGTTCAGAGCGAGAGCGTGCCCCCCAATAAAAGTGAATAGGGACACCAACTTTTTCTTTAAGCAAGGTTTCCAGCAGGGCTTTCATTGGGGCAAACCCTGTGCCTCCAGCAACAAAAATAATGGGTTGGTGAGCAGGTTGTAGGGCTATTTGCTCTTTAGGTCCTTCCATAACGAGCTGGTCGCCAGTTTGAACCGCAAACAGTTTTTGCATCCATTCACTGTCGGCTTGATTGCGAATATGGCACTCGATTAGCCCGTCGTCTCTGGGTGCGGATGCGATAGAAAAAGGCTTTAAATCATCAGCATCAAATCCCAGCATAATGTATTGTCCAGATGCGTAAGCAATCGGGTGTTCAGGTTTAAATAAAAGTTGAATGATCTGAGGGGTTAATGGCTCAGCATGAACGACTTTTAATAGATGCAGGGTATTCACTAATTGAGCTCTCTTAAAGTTTAAATTCGGTCCAAATTGGCGCGTGATCGGAAGGCTTTTCCATCGCACGCTCTTCATAACCAACATGACAGGCAACGGCTTTGTCGTTGAGAGGGGCGGTGGCTAAAATGGTGTCGATGCGTAAGCCACGGCGTGGTTCACGATCAAATCCTTTAGAGCGGTAATCAAACCAAGTAAAGACATTGTCCTCTTCGGGATGAATGGTGCGAAAGGTATCGACCAAGCCCCAGTTTAATAGTGTACTCCACCACTCACGCTCTTCGGGTAAAAAGCTGGTTTTGCCATCGCGTAACCAGCGTTTACGGTTATCTTCACCAATACCGATGTCTAAATCGGTGGGAGAGATATTAAAGTCTCCAATCACTGCTAAGGCTTGTTGCGGGTCGCATTCGGTTTCTAAGTAGTGCATTAAGTCTTGGTAAAAACGTTTTTTAGCGGGAAATTTGATTTCATGACTGCGATTTTCGCCTTGAGGAAAATAGCCATTTATAACACGAATGACTTCGCCATTTTCGAGTTTAAAATCCCCAATAATCATGCGTTTTTGAGCGGTTTCATCATCGGTTTTCCAGCCCTTTTGGCAGTCAACCAATTCAATGCCTTTGCGGTACAGCAGTGCCACACCATAATGGGTTTTTTGACCGATGTAAATCGCGTGATAGCCCATCTCTTCGAGAGCTTCGGTGGGGAAATCGTGGTCTTGTACTTTGGTCTCTTGTAGGCCAATAATATCAGGTGCGATTCGATCGGTTAATGATTGCAGTTGGTGTAAGCGTAAGCGGACGCTATTGGTGTTAAAAGAGACGATGTTCATTTTGATTCCAAAGAGAGTTTAAAACATAATAAATCGGATTATAACGGAAAACCAACCTATTTGGTAAGGATTAGGAAGCCTGTTCAATCTACCATGATTTGGTATGATAGCGGCCAAATTACAAGATTTATTGCACAGTCAAAAGAGGTAATGTTTTATGAGCCACGTATATCGTTTAGTGATTTCGTGTCCCGATCAAGTGGGCATTGTTGCCAAGGTGGCGCAATACATTGCTGAACAGGGGGGGTCTATTGTTGAGGCGAACCACCATACCGATTCGGTGAACAGTTGGTTTTTTATGCGTCATGAAATTTTAGCCAGCTCTTTAAAGGAGGGGTTGAAGGCTTTTGAATCAGGGTTTAGCGTTATTGCAGATGCTTTTGAAATGACGTGGTATATTTCGGATTCAAACCAACCTAAAAAAATTGCCCTGTTTGCCTCTAAAGAGTCGCACTGTTTAGCGGATTTATTGTACCGTTGGCATGAGAACGATTTACCGGGCGAGATTGTGTGTGTGATTGCAAACCATGATGACCTTCGTTCGATGGTGGAATGGTACAACATTCCCTTTCATCATATTCCTGTTCGCCCAGATTCAAAACCGCAAGCGTTTGCGGACACGGAAGTGTTGATTGAAAAATATCAGGCCGATGTGATTGTCTTGGCGCGTTACATGCAAATTTTACCCCCTAAAATGTGTGAGGATTATGCAGGGCAAGTGATTAATATTCACCACAGCTTTTTACCCTCTTTTGTGGGCGCACGACCTTATCATCAGGCGGCAGAACGAGGGGTGAAGTTAATTGGGGCTACGTGTCATTATGTTACCGAAGCCTTGGATGCAGGGCCGATTATTGAGCAAGATGTGATTCGAGTAGGACACGCACAAACCATTGATGACATGCGTCGCTTAGGCCGAGATGTCGAAAAAACCGTACTAGCACGTGGTTTACGCAGTCACTTGGAAGACCGAGTGTTAATTCACGGTAATAAAACTGTTGTTTTTGATGGCTAGGAGCCTGTCCGAGAATTAGAACCGTAACGAAAATTACAGAAACGTTATAAGGCGAGTTTATCAAAAAAGGCGAATAGCACGGCTATTTAACGACTTTGATAAGCTCGGCTTATGATGTTTATGGGATTTGCAGTCGGTTTTTAGTTCTCGGACAGGCTCCTAGTGGTTATGATTCAGGCTTCAAGCTTCTATAGGGGGGGGAATTTTAAATAAATTGAAAACGGCCGCTATCTAAAACAGACTCTGGTTTGCTATAAGAGGGCTCTTTCATTGAAAAAGTCGTGTTCATCAACATATCAATCAGGGCTTTTTCAACCCCTTTTTTGCCTGTTAATTTGTGGTGTTGTGCCACCTTAGCCCAAGATTGTTTTTTTAGTACTTTATCGCACCAAATGGCTTGAGTTTTTTCTGGTGCCAATGCCAGTTCATGCCCATGACGAATACTCCACTCCCACAGTTGCCCACTCACGGATTCATAGACTCGTTGCTTTAAACGAAAGTGATTTACTGCTTCTTCCAGATAGGGGGGGGAGCTTTTAAATCGGAAGGTTTTTAATACGTCGAATGTCATGGGGGTTGAGAAGTGTGGCAGGGATTCCATCAGCAGGTGTGGAAACTGCGTTTGAAACGCACGTTGAATACTAGCAAGGGCTTGTTGTGCCATTGGGGTGAGTGCTTTGGTCACCACCATATTATGACTGCCGCTGGATTTATCACGCTTAATACCTACGTGTACAGGGTAATAATTTTGTTGAAACCAAAATGGCAACAAGGTTTTATGTGCGCCAAAACTGCTGCTTAAATAGTCAATACGTTGTTGTGTTGCAAGGTGTTTTACATGATTTAAAAGCTGTTTTCCAATGCCTTCCCGCTGCACTTCTGGGTGCACAGCAATACGCATAATTCGCCAACTAGAGAGCATTAAAAAGTCTGAAACGGCATAATGTTTTACCAGTAATTGGGGGACTAAATGCCCATGAACCCGTTTGGTGGTGGGCATAATTTTACCCTCCTCGACACAAAGCACTACGCCAATGAGTTGTTCATGCTGTTTGGCCACGACGATTTTTAAGTTGGGTGCGCTGAGTAACAGTTGTAAATCATTGGGACTGGTTTGATAATGCGCTTGCACCAATAACCGAAATAGGTGATGAAATTGTTGCGTGTCGGTTAAGAGATTGGCAACAGGAATTTCTGTTAACTCAATACTGACGTCCATTAACAAGCTGACGGGAGGCTGTTCTCTTTGACTTAATGATTGGCTGGTATGGCCCGTCACATCTAAAAACAGCGCATGATTGATGGCGGTTTCCAATGGATCTTTTTTTGCCCAGCGAATAGGCGTTTTTAGATGACGGTTTTTCCAGTCGGGTGTAATCCGGTTTAACGTTTCTTTAAAGCGCAGTTCAAACCCTCTTCCCGACCCTTCGTAACCGTGCAAAGTGGTGGCAAAAACCATTCGGTGGTGATGGGTGAGTAGCTCGGTTAACATTGGCGTGGGCAGGTGTGCGGCTTCATCCACCATTAATAGATCGGCGGTACTGGCTTTTATAATGAGCTGATCGGGCGCGATAAACTCAAGTACTTTATTCTGACCTTTCCACTCAAACTCAATACGTCCTACCTGTTGTGTGATGATGTGAATGGACTGAGTCGCTTGCAGGGCAGAGAGTGCTTGAGTGGCCTGTGTAAATGCTATT
>WFNQ01000061.1 GCA_015488565.1 Thiomicrorhabdus sp. | reverse complement strand
TAATAGCGGCATCTCCCGTTACATTCACCGCAGTTCGCATCATATCCAACAAACGATCCACGCCCATAATCAGTGCAATTCCTTCAATTGGTAAGCCAACTTGATGAAACACCATTGCCAACATAATTAAGCCAACACCAGGAACCCCTGCTGTTCCAATGGAAGCTAAAACCGCCATACCAATCACCATTAAATACCCTGACAGCCCTAGATCAATGCCATACACATTGGCAATAAAAACGGTGGCAACACCTTGCATAATCGCTGTACCATCCATATTGATGGTCGCACCAAATGGCACGACAAATGAAGCGGTTGAGCCATCCACTCCCAGTCGTTTTTCAGCCGTACGCAAGGTAATTGGAATTGTTGCATTAGAGCTGGATGTACTGAATGCAAACAACTGTACTGAACGCATTTTTTTCAAGAAAACCATTGGATTAACCTTACCCAATACTTTAAGCAAAATCATCAATGTGCCCGTTGCATGCAACAACAAGACCATTGCCACCACACCAAAATAACTCATCATAGGTAAAATCATACCCAAACCTTGCTCTGAAAAGGTTTTAGCAATCAAGGCAAAAATACCAATCGGTGCCGCCAGCATTACCACATTTACAACCTGCATCATCACTTCATTTAAACGTGCTGCCCCTTCTGCAATGGGCTTACCTCGTTCACCAATCATTAAGACACACACGGCAAACAAAATCGTAAAAAAGATAATTTGTAGCATATTCCCTTCTGCATAAGCGGCCACTGGATTGCTCGGAATCAGGTCAATAAATACTTGAGTCAATGGTGGTGCAGGTTGCGCTACAAACGTACTCTCTGCCGCCTGTGTCATATCAAACCCTTCACCAGGCCCAACCACAACAGCAACCGTAATCGCCAACGTAATCGCCAACGCGGTGGTTAACATAAAGAGTAAAAATGCTTTCACCCCAACTCGGCCTAACATCCCTACATCGCCAATCCCACAAATTCCACAAATAAGAGAGAAAGTAACTAAAGGTACGACCAACATTTTTAATGCATTAATGAATAATGCACCAACCACATGAAACAATCCATTTACTAAATAGTCCTGAACAAAAGCAATCTCGCTGGCAAATGCATTAATCATGCTCCCGACTACTAAGCCAAACCCCATATAAACCATTATTTTGGTCGTCATACTCATTTTTTTAGACATCATTTTTTCCACTTAATATACTTGCTGCACAGTATACCCAAATCAAGATTTTGCCGAGGTTTATAACGTATATATACAAAAGATAAGGGAATTATAACGGTGAAGAAATTAACGCTTAGAAAAGTCTATATGTTAAGAAATAGAAGGGGGTCTTAAAAAATAATTAAATTAGTTCTAAGACCCAAATAAAATTAATAGCCAATATCTTTATGATGGGACTGTGGCATCTCTTTATCGTCCATTAAATACCACATTAAATAATCCACCACCATAGGTAAAATAACCGTATGTCGGTTATCGGTCTCTTGCAAAATCTTACGTAATGCTAATTTAATTTCCGCACGATTAGAGGTATCCATAATAATATCGATGCCCTCTCCAAACTCCTTAACTGCCTCTTCATACTGTGGGTAGTTTGGAATCCCTCTGTCTAGAGCATCATCAATTAATGCATTGCCCATATTAGGTTCGGAGATGGCTATAACTTCCACCTTATCTTGGTTCATCGCAGTAAATTTTTCATAAAATCGCCCACCAATACGACCCAAACCGATCATAAAAATAGTCACTTTTTTTGCATCACTCATCGTCTATTCCTTTAATAAAAAAACATTACGTATTTTGCTCACCCAAATCGCTGGCGACTAAAATAAAGCTGCACCAGTATAAAAAAATATGAAAGGTCTTGCTACAAAATCACATTACGATTTTGTGTAAATTATCCAATTTTGTAGAAAAACCTCTAAAATAGAGTATCCTAAAACCCTATTTATTCAAGATATGACCTCCAATAAAATGAAAAAAATATCAACCTTTATCATTGCGCTCTTACTCATCTCTTTAACAGGATGTCTAACAAAAACAACCCAAAAAGGGACGGTTGGAGTTGAAAGAGAACAACTGCTCCTCATTTCGCCAGCTCAAATGAATGAAGGTGGAAAACAAGCCTATAGTGCCGTATTAAAAGAAGCACAAAAAACTCACACACTCATGGACTCTAACAGCCACATCGTTAAACGGGTTAGGCGCATCGCCAATCGCATCATTCCACAAACCGCTGTTTTTAGAAAGGATGCACCTAAATGGGCTTGGGAGGTCAATGTGATTAAGTCCGACCAACTCAATGCATGGGCGATGCCCGGAGGAAAAATTGCTTTTTATACTGGAATCATCGAAAAACTAAACCTAACTGACGCTGAAATTGCCGCCATTATGGGGCATGAAATTGCGCATGTATTAAGAGAGCATGGTCGAGAACGCGCCTCTCGCCAAACGTTAACTCAAGTTGGGCTATCCGCATTAAGCATCTTTACTGGAGTAAAAGGCCCTGCATTAGATGCCACCGCAATGGCTCTGCAAGTAACACTAACTCTGCCTAATAGCCGCACCCATGAAATAGAATCGGATCGAATCGGAGTCGAACTGGCTGCTCGTGCAGGCTACAACCCCTATGCGGCCGTCAATGTCTGGAAAAAAATGGCCGCGCAATCAAAAGGGGGAAGTCCACCTCAAATGTTAAGCACTCACCCATCACATAAAAATCGCATTAAAGATTTAAATAAATATGCAAAACGTGTAAAACCACTGTTTGAAAAGGCCATTAGAACTCAATAAAAACTCAACGCAATATACGGCCTGTTTTCGCCTCTCTAATTTGGGTCGGTTTATCTAAATCCCCCAATTGCCCTCCAACACAGGAGACCTTTTCTTTAAAAAAAGTCTCAACCTCCAAACAAGACATCGCCGGTGGCTCAGATGTAATATTAGCGCTGGTTGATACCATCGGTTGACCATAAGCCAAACACAATGCCTGAACCACAGGATGATCCGATACCCTAATGGCAACCGTTTTTCGCCCCCCCGTTACCCACTCAGGAACAGACTCTTTTGCTGGTAGCACCCAAGTAACAGGCCCAGGCCAAGTTTGTAGAACTGTGTCCTCCCACTCCGTATTTAACAACTCAACATAAGGCACAACCTGCTCCACAGAAGCCGCCACCAAAATAACCCCTTTCTCAAAAGGACGTTGCTTTACTTGAAACAACCTCTCAACGGCTTGTAAATTAAATGGATCACATCCCAACCCATATACTGCTTCTGTTGGGTATGCAATCACCTCCCCTGCTTGGAGTTGACCTACCGCTTGTGTAACGCTTATCTCACCCACAATCGTATACCCTGTTCTTAAAAAAAATAGAGAACAAATTTTACCCCCCCCTCTCTATTTATAAAAGCTTGTTATAATAAGAATCCTCTAAATAAACCTTTTCAAAACTAAGGCTCCCTTTTTGACCACTCGTAACGAAAAACGTCTCAATAAATTCATCAGTGATTCCGGATTCTGCTCTCGCCGAGAGGCTGATCGCCTGGTCGAACAAAATCGCGTCACCATAAATGACCAAATACCTGAACTCGGTACAAAAGTACAGCCTGAAGATAGTGTAAAAGTCGATGGCAAGCCTATTATGGCCATTCGTGAAGACAAAGCAGACCGTATTTACATCGCTTACCACAAACCCATCGGCATCACCTGCACAACAGAAAGTCAGGTCAAAGGCAATATTATTGATGCAGTAGGACACCCTGAACGCATCTTTCCCATTGGGCGACTCGATAAACCCTCCGAAGGGTTAATCTTTCTCACCAGTGACGGGGATATCGTAAATAAAATTTTGCGTGCTGAAAACGCACACGATAAAGAGTACACCGTAACCGTAGATAAACCCATTACCACCGCTTTTATTCAAAAAATGGCACAAGGCGTTCCCATATTAAATACCATCACTCAGCCCTGTACTGTTACACAACAAAGCCGATTTATTTTTAAAATCATTCTTACCCAAGGGCTTAACCGTCAAATTCGCCGAATGGCAGAACACCTAGGCTATCGCGTTACACGCCTTATTCGTAATCGTATAATGAACGTCAATTTAGGCAACTTAAAGCCCAATGAATGGCGAAATTTAACCGAGAAAGAGATGGCAGAAATCAACCAAGCGGTATCAAGTTCCAGTAAAACACCACATCAAAAAAACAGCTCTACAGCCCAAGCGAAAAAAACAAGAAGGGTAAAAACAAAAAAAGCGCATCAATAAATTATTGATGCGCTTTTCATTTTTAATAAAATAAACAGGTTAGATTATTATGCTAACTTAGCAACCTCAGAGTAAGCATTCGCCTTACTTTGTAAATCACTTACCACGCTGACACCAGAAGTGGTTTCATTCGCATCCATCGTATTATTTTCAATGTCTGCGCTATTGCGAACACTTTGAGAAGCCGCAATATCATTTAAACGACCCGATAGCATTTGTGCCGTATCAGATAGTGTTACCGTTGAATTTCCGCCACTTGTTGCTTGAGAAGACGATTTATCATCCATTCTTAAGTCAGGACGAGCATTCATTTGGTTTTGTTGCGGCTGTAAAGAGAGTGCCGCCGATAAAGATGGATTAATTGCATTCATCACATTACTCCC
>WFNQ01000060.1 GCA_015488565.1 Thiomicrorhabdus sp. | reverse complement strand
GAAGCCATTTTAGACCCGGTTGTTCACTCGATGCAAATCGAAGAACATTTGGCAAAAAACAACGGCCCTTTTGTTATTTTAATGGTTGGCATTAATGGGGTTGGAAAAACGACCACCATTGGTAAGTTGGCCAAAAAATTTCAGTCTGAAGGAAAATCGGTCATGCTGGCTGCAGGTGATACTTTCCGTGCGGCCGCCGTAGAACAGTTACAAACATGGGGTGAGCGCAATAATGTACCCGTCATTGCTCAAAAAACAGGTGCCGATTCTGCGGCCGTTTTATTTGATGCGATTCAATCGGCACAAGCCAAAAAAATAGATGTGTTAATTGCGGATACCGCTGGACGTTTACACACTCAATCAAACTTAATGGAGGAGCTTAAAAAAGTCACGCGTGTTATGGCGAAAGTGGATAACACCGCTCCCCATGAAGTGATGCTGGTTATTGATGCGGGCACGGGACAAAATGCATTAAACCAAGCCAAACAGTTTAAAGAAGCGGTCAATGTCTCTGGCATTACCTTAACCAAATTAGATGGTACGGCTAAAGGGGGCATTGTGTTTGCCTTAGCCGAACAAAGTAATATCCCAATTCGCTTTATTGGCGTGGGTGAGTCCATTGATGATTTACGCCCTTTTGATAGCCAAGCGTTTATTAAGGCGCTGTTTGACCAAACCCCACAAACATAACCTGATTAATGCTTTTACTTTAAATGGATATTCCTGAAACCGATAACATCCACTTTCAATATGCCTTTAAAGCAGGATACCGCCTTGCTTTGGAAGGAAAAAGTGCAGCAAGTATGCCGAGTGCCATTCGCCGTGACTTGGAGATGCGAGATTACTTTCAGCAAGGCTGGGAGCAGGCTCAGAAAGATGTATCGGATGGGTTAGCCTATAACGCTCAAACCTGTTGGAAATGCCGTTTTATTTGGGGTGCCGTGATGATTTTAGGTGGTGCGGCTACCGCTTACTCTATTATTTATAGCTATGAGAAAGAACAAGCAGAGCTCATGCAACGCCACCAAAGTAAAATCGATCAAACGGCGACACTCACCGCCCAGAAAACAGTGGCCGACTTAAGCGTTCTATCTTATCAAGAGCGCAAAGACCTATTAGCTAATTTAGCCGAAGAGGCACAACGACCAGAACCTCTACCCCCTTTAACCGCCGTGGTTAATGACCCCCATGTTCAAATAAATCGTTCTGTATTAACATCGGGCCTCAATCATCAACAGCCCATTGATGCGTTTGATGAGTTCGTTCCAAAATACATTAGAACGCTGACTTTCTTTACTGAAATCCATGTTGATAAACCCGAAACACTAACTCAGCGTTGGCGCTTTAATCATCAATACCTAAAAACAGTGACACTCCCTATCGACAATAAACGACCTGCGGTTTGGTCAACCATAAAAATGAGCAGTGCTTGGCAAGGTCGTTGGGATGTCGAGGTGTTAAACAGCAAACAAAACGTTATTTACCGAAAAACATTTAAGTATGGAGTACAAAAACAATGAACCATCTCCAAGGGACACGCCAACTATTTGCCTTTTTAATGGTTGGATTTTTATTGCTCTTAACAGGGTGCAGTAGCACGCCACCACCTAAAAAAACCTACGATAATATATGCTATATTTTTGACCACGACCGAGACTGGAAAAAAGCCGCACAACGTTCTTATAAACGCTGGGGAACCCCTCCTTATGTTTTATTAGCCATGGTGCATCAAGAGTCACGGTTTAAGCCTCATGCACAACCTGATCGACCTTATTTTTTAGGCCTGATTCCTCTGCCGAGAAATTCCAGTGCCTACGGTTACTCTCAGGCGCAAGATGGTACTTGGAGCGACTATAAAAAAGCCACTAACCGCTGGAGTGCCAGCCGTTCCAACATTTACGATGCGTTGGATTTTATGGGCTGGTATAACAAACAATCCCATAAACGTCTTAAAATATCTCGTAAAGATACCTATAAGCTTTATCTGGCTTATCATGAAGGACAAGGCGGCTATTCTCGTCGTACCTATCTTAAAAAGCCTTGGTTATTAAAAGTGGCAAAAAAAGTGGCAAAACGCGGTCGAATGTACAAAAAACAATATAGAAAATGCGCTTAAGGTCTGAATTCAAAAGATAAAAACGAAAAAAGCCGAGTAGAAAATACTATTTCTACTCGGCTTTTTTGTTTCTCAGGAGGGCGGGGGGAAATATTTAAATAATGATTCCACCCTATCTATCCTTAGCTTGTTATGCTTTATAACGCTCAAATACAACCGAAGCATTCGTACCACCAAAACCAAAGCTATTACTCATGATTCGGTTTAATCCCGCATTATCAACACGCTCGGTAACAATGGGCATTCCTTCACACTCAGGATCTAGCGTATCAATATTAATAGATGGCGCAATAAAATCATTTTTCAACATCATTAAGCTGTAAATAAATTCATGGACGCCTGCGGCACCTAATGAGTGGCCAGACATCGATTTTGTTGAGCTAATTTTAGGAATCTTCTCACCAAATACTTCACGAATGGCGGCCGCTTCTTTGGTATCACCAACGGGAGTCGATGTACCATGAGGGTTAATATAATCAATGTCACCCTCAACGGTGTCAAGTGCCATTTGCATACAACGTACCGCACCTTCTCCAGAAGGAGCAACCATATCATAACCATCTGAATTTGCGCCATACCCTGTAATTTCGCAGTAAATTTTTGCACCACGTGCCAAGGCATGTTCCAGCTCTTCAACCACAACCATGCCGCCACCGCCGGCAATAACAAATCCATCTCGATCGGCATCATACGCACGTGATGCTTTGCTTGGGTTATCATTATTTTTAGTAGACAACGCGCCCATCGCATCAAACAGAACCGACATGGTCCAGTGCAGTTCTTCACCACCACCTGCAAATACCACGTCTTGTTTACCCAGTTGAATTTGTTCTACCGCTGTTCCAATACAATGTGCTGACGTAGAACAAGCAGAACTAATCGAGTAGTTAATTCCCTTAATTTTAAAAGGCGTTGCTAAACAGGCTGAAACCGTTGAACCCATGGTACGAGTAACCATGTAAGGCCCGACACGACGAACTCCCTTGGTGCGAGTAATTTCAACGGCCTGTGTTGAGTTTGAGTTAGAGCCACCACCGGAACCAGCAATCAACCCTGTACGAGGGTTTGACATTTGTGCTTCGTTTAAGCCAGAATCTTCAACCGCTTGCTTCATCGCAATATAAGAGTAAGCCGCTGCATCGCCCATAAAACGTAACTGTTTGCGATCAATATGATCTGAGAATTTAAGGTCTTTTACAGCGCCATGCACTTGAGAACGTAAGCCATTCTCAACATACTCGGGTGCCGCGACAATCCCTGAACGTCCCTCAAATAAAGAGGTCGTTACATCTTCTTTATTGTTTCCTAAACTTGAAACAATCCCAACACCTGTAATCACAACTCTTTTCATAGCTTAAAAATTTTCCGTATTTGTGAATAAACCGACTTTTAAGTCTTTTGCGCTGTAAATTTCACGCCCATCAACATACATTTTAGCGTCACCTAAGCCCATGTACAACTTACGCTTAATCACACGTTTCATCTCAATGACGTACTCTACTTTTTTAGCCGTCGGTAATACTTGACCAAAAAACTTAATTTCGCCAGAACCTAATGCTCGGCCTCGACCAGGGCCACCTGTCCAACCTAAAAAGAAGCCAATCAATTGCCACATCGCATCCACACCCAAGCAACCAGGCATAACGGGATCTTCATTAAAATGACAATCAAAAAACCATAAATCAGGGGTAATATCGAGTTCTGCTTTAATCAAACCTTTACCAAACTCACCACCCTCTTCAGAGATGTGTGTAATCCGATCCATCATCAACATAGGAGGTTTAGGTAGCTGTGCGTTACCAGGACCAAAAAGTTCTCCGCGGCCACTGGCTAAAAGTTCTTCAATTGTATAACTCGATTGTTGTTCCATTCATGGATTCCTAGTTTTTTCTCTAAAAAGATAAAGAAGCATTATACCAGCTACTTTGAAAGCAATTCAAATACAGTTATCATAAAGACTTATAAGCACTCAATTTAGGAAGCCCTGAATAAAAACAGAGCATTCTACTTCAAAGAGTTAGGTATAAAAAAAGCCCATAATTTCAGCTGAAATTATGGGCTTTAAAATATGGTGCCGAAAATTGGACTTGAACCAACAACCTACTGATTACAAATCAGTTGCACTACCAATTGTGCTATTTCGGCGAAGTTGCTGCGTATTATAAGGAACTTTTTTTAGCTGTCAATTCTTTTTTACACTTTCTTCAATATTGACCATTCCTTGTAGCACAAGGTCTGAAATTAATTCGCACTCTACATCAATTAATGGACGTAATTGCTTAGCATTACCGCCCGTAATAATGACTTTAAATGTGGTTTTCATTTGAGCATTCAAGTCGAGAATAAGCGTATTAATATAAGCAACCGTCATATAAAACGTTCCACCAAGGATTGCCTCCTCTGTATTCGTTGCTAAACAGCCCTTATTGGCACTATTAGCGCAGTCTAGCAGACCATCCTCATCAATCATTGATAACGCAGCTGTATCCATAGCAAGAGAGGATCTTAAGCTCTTAAGGCCTGGTACAATAAAACCACCAAGATGCTTACCATCCATAACGGCATCAATTGTCATCGCTGTACCAGCCGAAATGACAATTAAAGGCTCTTTATAAAAACCAATCGCTCCTTGCATCGCCATCCAACGATCATCACCTAACTTATGAAAGTCCGCATAACCGGAGGTTAAACCACAAGCACTTTTTTGAGCGGTTAACACGATGGGAAAAAGCTGACACTGCGTTTGAATAAGCGATTTAATACGCTCTAAATTATCATGCGTAGTGACGGATGTTATATAAATTGCATCAATCTTTTTATTTTTTAAAAAACAATCAAAAGTATCATTATTTAAAAACTCATTTAAATCAACCGCAGGCAATACCTCATAGTCTCCTCGACTCACAAATGCCCTCTTAACCCGACTATTCCCTATGTCTAAAAATAATTTATTCATATTTTAATATCATCTATTGTTCGAATCGAAATCTCACCAGAACGGTAGGTAACTCTATTTCCCTCAGATTCAAACAATAATTCTCCACGTTGACTTAGGCCTTTATAACAGCCTGATATTGATTGTTCGGTATCATACACAATAACCCGTTGATCCAAATCAAAATAATCGTATTTTTGGTAACTTTCACAATATTTTTCAAAGTGACCACTAACAAAAGTATGGCTCAACTCATCCAACTTCGAGACAAAAGTAGGGAAAAAAGCCATACTTTCCTCCTCTTTAGGGCTTTTTAAAAAAGAAATAGGATAACCAGCTTCTTTTATCACGACACTCGGTATATCCATTGAAAAACGATTAATCCCCACTCCAATCACTAACCAACAAGCATCCTGATCAAATGCAACACACTCTATTAATAAACCAGCCATCTTTCCATAGTCAGAATACAAATCATTCGGCCACTTAATAAAAAGTTGATCGTTAAAAAAGTTCGCTAAAGAGTCAATTAATGTTAATCCAATAATCTGCGATAACCCCTCTAGCTCATGAACAGGGACAGAAAAGCGGCATAATACACTAAAGGTCCACGAGTGCTCATTAGAAAGCCACTGGCGTTGTCTCTGGCCATAACCATCACTTTGGGCGTTTGTTATACAAAACATCGACTGCAACTTAATTTTTGCCTGACGCTTCAAATAAGAGCTTGTCGAATCAACACGTTCCAACCCTACAAATTTATAATTTAAATCACTCTTTTTAAAAAGAGATTCAACCTTAGAAAAATTCATCGTATAACTCACTAGCTTCAACTATAAAAGTATCAACCCCTAAATCTCAGGCAAAAAAAAGCCCGCGATAGCAGAGCTATGGCGGGCTTTCGTAATATAAGCTTGGCAATGACCTACTCTCACATGGGACCTCCCACACTACCATCGGCGCTAAGACGTTTCACTACTGAGTTCGGAATGGGATCAGG